>JAYEGO010000001.1:0-6364 GCA_034659155.1 Bacteroidota bacterium
CCTCCAGTATTAAGAAAGAAGGAGCAGTTGTGCAGGGATCGCCCGCCTTTCCGATCATGGATTATCAAAAATCCTATGTTTATTTTAGAAAACTTCCCTCCCTGGTTACCAGGATTAATGAGCTGGAGAAAAAGCTTAAAGAGCTGGAGCAGGATATTTAAGCACAAATTAATTCGGGCTAAATTACTCAAATACATTTTGTTAATAGAGCTTTTGGAATCATGAAATTTCCATTTTGTTGATTTTTTGTATCTTGCGCCCGTTTTAAATTTAAGAAAGAGCTTCATTGAATATGACTACAAAACAAAAAACTATTAAATCTGAAACAAGCCTGACAGGAAAGGGGCTGCATTCGGGAATTGATGTTCAAATAACTTTTAAACCGGCTCCTGCAAATCATGGGTTTAAGTTTGTTCGTACAGATTTACCCGATGCACCCGAAATCAGGGCTCTGGCAGAAAATGTTGTTGATACATCCAGGGGAACTACACTTGAAGAGAATGGTGCCAGGGTTGCAACCATTGAGCATGTACTTGCAGCTTTTGTGGGTTTGGAGATTGAAAATGCGCTTATTGAAATCAATGGGCCTGAAGCACCTATTATGGGTGGAAGTTCCAATAAATTTGTTCAGGCCATTAAAAAGGCCGGAATTGAAGAATTGAATGCAGATCGTAATTTTTTGAAGATTAAAGAAAAAATTGTTTTTTCAGATGAGGAGAATGGGGTGGATATGATCATTTATCCGGATGATCATTTAAGCATAAATGTTTTGATCGATTATAATTCTAAAGTACTGGGCAATCAGTATGCGATTCTTGACCATATGGTTGATTTTGAAAAAGATATATCCATGTGTCGCACTTTTGTCTTTTTTCATGAACTAGAATATCTGGCAAGTAAGGGCCTGATTAAAGGTGGGGACATTGACAATGCAATTGTGATCATGGATAGGGTTGTTAAACAGGAAGAAGTAGACAGGGTGGCTGATCTTTTCAACAAGCCCCATATCAAAGTAAATTCTGAAGGAGTATTGAATAATGTGGATCTTCATTTTCCAAATGAGCCGGCTCGGCATAAATTACTTGACATTATGGGAGACCTGGCCCTGGTAGGTCAACCCATTATTGGCAAGATTGTAGCTACACGTCCGGGCCATCATGCTAATACCGAACTTGCCAAAAAACTTAGACAAGAGATAAAAAAACTTGCCTCAAAAAAGCATGTTCCTGAATATGATCCAACAAAAGAACCGGTTTATAGTGTTGAGGGTGTTAAGAAGCTACTGCCACACAGGTATCCCTTTCTACTGGTAGATAAAATTATTTCCCTGGATGAAAATACTGTGATTGGGATTAAGAATCTTACAGTTAATGAATTATTTTTTCAAGGACACTTTCCTACTGAACATGTAATGCCAGGAGTTTTACTAATTGAAGCAATGGCACAGGTTGGTGGTATACTGATTTTGAGTAGGGTGGATGATCCCGAAAAATATTCAACATATTTTCTAAAAATTGATAAGGTAAAGTTCAAGCAGAAAGTTGTTCCAGGAGACACATTGATTTTTAAACTTGAGCAAACTTCTCCTACGAAAAGAGGAATTATGAGTATGTTTGGACAAGGATTTGTTGGCGACAAGCTGGTAGTGGAAGGTGAATTAATTGCACAAGTTGTAAAAAATAAAGAATAACCCAATGGTCCATAATTTAGCATTTGTTCAACCTGAAGCCAAACTCGATAAGGGAGTTATAGTTGAACCTTTTAGCACTATTGCCAGCGATGTGGAAATTGGAGAGGGAACCTGGATTGGCCCAAATGTTACCATCATGGATGGTGCCAGAATTGGGAAAAATTGCAAGGTATATCCCGGGGCAGTTATCTCTGCAATACCTCAAGACATGAAATTTGAGGGTGAAATAACAACTGCGGAGATAGGTGATAATACCACTATTCGAGAATGTGTTACCATAAACAGGGGAACTGTTGCTGAAGGAAAAACTGTTGTTGGAAGAAATTGCCTTCTCATGGCCTATGTTCATGTAGCTCATGATTGTATGATTGGCAACAATTGTATCCTGGTGAATAATGCTGGACTTGCCGGGGAAGTTGTTGTTGAAGACTGGGCAATTTTATCTGGTTCAACCATGGTTCACCAGTTTGTGCATATCGGGAAACATTCAATTATTGGTGGTGGATCAAAAGTGCGTATAGATGTCCCTCCCTATATTACAGCCGATCGTGAGCCATTGGCTTATGTTGGAGTGAATTCGGTGGGATTGAGAAGAAGAAAATTTTCAAATGAAAAGGTCAATGAGATTCAGGAAATGTACAGGATCATCTACCTTAAAAATTTAAATAACTCTCAAGCACTTGAGGAGATAGAAAAGAAATTCCCCGAATCTGTTGAAAGAGATGAGATCATTAACTTTTTTCGCAATTCCTCCAGAGGGGTGATACGAACCTCATTAAAATAACTCTTTTACTGAACATTGCTGTTCATTTTTTCCATTATTTCATTGGCGAGTTTCAGGGCTTCATAGCCATCATCAATAGAAACTACTGGTGATGCATTGTTCAGTATGGATTCGTAAAAGCTATTTAATTCTTCCACCAGGGCATTTACGTCTACTATATCAGGAGATTCAAAAAAGATTTGTTTCTTCGGCTTTCCTTCTCCCAAATCCATGATCATAGCAAAAGGGTCTGCCGGGATTTTATCCACCTTCTTAATTCTCACAACTTCTGATTTTTTTTCCAGAAAGTCAATGGAAAGATAAGCATCCGACTGGAACAAACGCAGCTTCCTCATAGGTTTTAAACTTATCCTGCTTGCTGTCATGTTGACAATGCATCCGTTCTCGAACTCTACCCTGGCATTTGTAATATCGGGTGTGTCACTGATGATGGGAACTCCACTTGAAAGAATGAATTTCACTTTTGAGTTAACAACATTTAAAATAATATCTATGTCATGAATCATTAAATCCATAACTACCGGAACGTCTTTATTTCTTGGATGAAACTGTCCCAATCGATGTAATTCAATGAATTTGGGATTGTTTATATGGTTTTTTATGGAAGTGAAAGCCGGGTTAAATCTTTCAATATGGCCCACCTGAATCTTAACACTGTTTTTAATAGCAAGATTTTTTAATTCCAGGGCCTGATCAGGGGTAGATGTAACGGGTTTTTCTATAAATACGTGTTTCCCTGCAATGATTGCTTTTTTTGCTACTTCAAAATGGACATTGGTTGGTACAACAATATCCACCATGTCTACCTCTTTAAGTAGTGCTTCGTATGCTGGAAATTGTGAGATGCCAAACTCCTTTTCTACATTGTCTGATACTTCTTTATCTATGTCATAAAATCCAACAAGTTTGAATTTCCCTTCTTTATGACAGCGAATATGATTTTTCCCAAAATGACCTACTCCAATAATGCCAACTTTTAAATTCATTTGAATTTTTTTATTTCCTTAATGAAAAAATCCCGGTTAAAATTAATATAAACTCCATATGAAAAATCATATTGAGTCTCTTTTTCATTGATATTTGTACCTAAAAGGTCATAGTATCCTTCATATCTGACTCCCAAAAAAGCACCCCTGCTTATTTGATGATGGAAATCAATTTTAAACAAGATTAATTCTCTTTCAGGAAAACTCAAATTTTCATCAATATAGGATATAGAAGAAAAGATTGGTTCTCCAAGGGGTGCAATGAAATTTGAAGCATTCCAGTAACCAAAATAGACATTTAACAATTTTGATTTTGCATATACCAGAGGGTAAATTGCATTTCCATTTTTGAAGATCTGATTTTTTTCATGAGACAGATCATTGTATAGCGCATAATAGAATATTACACCGGCCTCTGAAACTATATTGTTGTTAAACCTGTACTTTACAATTGCGCCGGTAGCTAAGTTCATGAGAGTTACAGGAGGAATACTAGTTGTGTCAACTTGACCACCACTGTGTATACATAAAATTTGAACGGGAAGCTCAACTTGAAAAGGGGTTTCAGGATTTAAAAACTTAACTTTACTATTCCAGCCAAGCGTAAATTTTTCTTTTTCAGAATAACTATCCCTGAAAATGTATTGTCTCCAGTCAAGATATAAATCCGAATCAAAATGGTTTGAAGTATAGAGCAGTTGTAATCCCGTTTCCGGAGAGTCCTCAATATAACGTTCAAACCTGTACAATGGCTCGATAAATCCATGATTCAATCCGCCATATAGATTCCCGATTACAATACGGAAATTGATATAAGGCTGGTATTGAAATCGAATTATAGGTGTAATCCTGTCAAGTTTCCCCGTGCCATAATATGCAAGCAGATGTACTCCTCCTTCAATCAATATTTTGCTTGTGGGATAGTATTTAAGTGAAGTATTTACAGCAGATCCGAAAATGGTAAACCCCTGATCAATGTTATTATTATATTCATTGTTCTTAAACAGGTTATAATTCTGAATACCAAGAAACAATTTGCCTGAATCAGACTGAGAGATTTGTATATTGTCGTGAAAAGAGCTTTGATTAAGTTGACCCATAAGAGGCAAAGGAAGTATGAAAACAAATAATATAAGAAACCAGGTTTTCATTTACTTTTATTGCTTATCAAAAATTATGGATTTAAAGAAAACTATGAATAATTGATTTACATTTGTAAATATCGAAAAAAAATTGTGAAATATTATATCATAGCAGGTGAAGCTTCCGGAGATTTGCATGGATCGAATTTGATTCTTGCCCTGAAAGAAGTGGATCCGGAAGCAGAGTTCAGGGTTTGGGGTGGTGATAAAATGGAAGCTGCAAGCAGGAACCTGGTAATGCATTACAGGAAACATGCCTTTATGGGTTTGTTCCCGGTGTTATGGAATTTAAGAACCATCTGGAAAAATTTCAAGATAGTTGAAAAGGATCTTTATAATTACAGGCCTGATGCTCTTGTTTTGATTGATTATTCAGGTTTTAATTTGAGGGTGGCAAAAAAAGTAAAGAATCCAGGCTTGAAAATTTATTACTATATTTCCCCTCAGGTATGGGCCTGGAGGAAATCCAGAGTGAATGTTATAAAAAGTGTAGTGGATAAGTTATTTTCCATTCTTCCTTTTGAAAAGGAATTTTATAAGCAGTTTAATTTTGATGTTGAGTATGTTGGACACCCACTCCTGGATGCTATTCAGGAGTTTAATTCAGGCAATCAACTATCTAAAGAAGAATTTTTCAATCTGCACAAATTATCAGGAAAACCCATAATAGCACTTCTCCCGGGAAGCAGGATCCAGGAAATAAAGGTACAGCTTCCAATTATGGCTATGATGAGTGCGAAATTCAAGGATTATGAATTTGTCATTGCTGCCGCACCTTCCATAAAAGAGGAAATGTATGAACCGTATTTGCAAAAATATAAGTTAAAGCTTGTTCGAAACCATACTTATGAATTGTTGAAATTCTCAGAAGCTGCATTAGTGACAAGTGGGACCGCAACCCTTGAAGCGGCTTTACTTAAAGTTCCCCAGGTGGTTTGTTACAAGGCAGGAACTGTGTCTTATGTTATTGTGAAACACCTGGTTAATGTAAGCTATATTTCTATTGTAAATTTGATAATGGATGATTCTGTCATCAAAGAATTGATCCAGAAAGAAATGAACCCGGAAAACATAGAAAAAGAGTTAAACCTATTACTAAATGATCGGTCTTACCGCAGCAATATGATACATAAATACGAAGAGCTCGAGAAAAAACTTGGAGGAGCAGGAGCATCAAAACGCGCTGCAAAAGGTATGTTTAGTGATTTAACCGGAAAGAAAGCTTGAAGCTTGATTGTTGAAAGTTCAAAGTTGGAAGTTCTTTTGTACTCGTCTGTTTGTACTCGTCAGACCACGATTAGTTAGTTCATCGAGTAAATAGATAAGTCTATCTACGGGTCATGACCATAAGTGGTCAGACGAGTATTTATGGACATTGAAAAATCCGAAGCCCAGGAGTCAAATAGGAAACAAGATTGATAATAAAACTGGGTTTCCTGATGGTGGATTATGCATTGTATAACACAGGAGGTTATGATAAGTATAGAGTATGCAGTGACAATTGTATGACCATCGAATGACTATTGATTGACAATTGTGCAACCTGGTTTATTCTACATATGCTTCCAGCCTTGTGCCTGTAATTCCACAGTCTGGCCATCCAGAGTTATTAATTTATTGCCTTTTTCCTGCTTTACAATATGACCAATAATACTAATATCTTTCAACTGTATGATTTTATTATGGTCATGGATCTTCACCGTAAATAACAACTCATAATCCTCTCCTCCATTTAATGCTGCAGTTAAGGGATCCATATTCA
>JAYEGO010000002.1:0-6358 GCA_034659155.1 Bacteroidota bacterium
GGGATAAATGAGTATAATACTCCGATGCTTGCCCCGTGAAATCCTGTTTTACAGGAGTGGCTTTGCCACTATTTCACAGGGCTTGCATCGTTTTGAAAACAAATTCCTATTTTGATACCTCGACAGCTCTGCTGCGAGGTAGTTCATTTCGGGATCTATTCGGATTTTTGTTTAGTGTCTCATCAGATGTCATTAGCAACTTAAATAGGCTGAAAGCCTTAAATATCTGAGCCACGGGCAACGCCCATGGTGATACCGTATCCTAAGTCAAAGCGCTCTGAAAGAGCAAGATAATTAATTGGGGTAAAGTGAAATATAATAGCAGAACCAGTACCCACCGCAACTGTTTGCAACAAATCTTTATCTTTATCGTTAAAGAGGATATAATCATCCTTAAAAAACATAAAAATGAAAAGTATGTTAGTTATAACAGTATGTATTCTTGCATTAAGCACAATTTTCTCATCTTGCGAAAAAAAAGATACTGACCCGAAAAAAAATACCGGCACTGCCTTTGTTATTGCTTCTGATTCGGTTGCATTTGAAAGTGTACTGCGCGATATTCCTGCTAATTATATCGAAGCGGCACGCAATAATCTTCATGTCGCATACCAGCACACCTCTCATGGTACACATGTATCATATGGTTTGTTTGGGTTACCTGACTATAAAGCCGGGGATGAAACCATGTTTGCTATTACAAATAATAATCCTCAAAGTGGTAAACTTGATTTCAGGGATTATGCCATGGCCTCCTATGCTGAAGCAGGAACTGATGCCTCTGACTTAAGCAGGGATGAAACTGCTTTTATACAGGCAACAAGGAATTACCTTGATGACGATGATAATTCAGAAATTAATGTTGTAATGTGGAGCTGGTGTGATATTGCAGGTCATTATGTTGCAGATAACTATCTTCCGGGTATGCAAACACTTATAAATGAGTATAGCGAAGGTGGAAGTAAAATTGGAACAGCTGCGGGACAGAGAGAAAATGCCGTAGCATTTATTTTTATGACAGGTCATGCCAATAAGGATAATAATGTCGGAGACAAAAAGCCAAAGAACCAGGCAGAATTAATAATTGATTATTGCAAGGAAAACAAATATTACTGCCTTGATTATTATGGCATTGATACACATGATATGGATGGTAATTATTGGGAAGATGCCGGTGATAATGGGGATTCATCAACGGGAGGCACTTTCTTTTTAGACTGGCAGAATAGTCATTCAGTGGGAAATGGGTTTTATGAGAACAAAAATGCTCCTGGAGGAACTGTAACTGTCGGCGCACATAATAATCAGCATATTACAGCAAATCGTAAAGCATATGCAATGTGGTATATCCTGGCCAGGATAGCCGGCTGGGATGGCCATTGATATATGTCAGAGTCTTAAGCGTTTACACAAAGTTTCTAAAGACTCATCAGTTACACAAAGTTTCTAAAGACTCATCAGAGACTTAAATATTCCGTTAGGACACCTTCTTCCCCTGCGCCTTGCGCCTTGCGCCCTGTTCCCTGTTCCCTGCGCCCTGTGCCCTGCGCTTGCATAGTCTTCTCCCCATCTCTCTGTCGCCAAGTTGCTCCCTCGCTCCCTCTATCTTAATAAAACAAGTCTCTGAACACCCTTACTCTTATCAGTTTGCACAATTACCGAATAAAAACCAGCAGGAAAGGCAGACAGGTTTATCCTGTATGTCTTCCTGGTTCCGCCTCTATGCTCTTCTCTCCAGATTGTCTGTCCGGAGAGGTTGATAATACTAATGCTTAGGTCTCCTGTTTCAAATAGATCATCCAGTTGAATATTGAGTTCATCCGCGGCCGGATTGGGATAAAGCACAAACCCTAATTCATTTGGCAGTAAGGCCCTGTGTATACCTGTATTGATTTTCAGCACAATCAGGATATCGCTACTGTCTGAAAGTGAATGTGTGTCATCATCTCGCACCCCGACACGGAGAAGGAATGTGTCAATACCACTATTCCAGTAATCCAGCTGGGCAGCATCAATTACTTTAATTTCACCACTTTCTGAGTCCACAGAAAAAGCTGTACAAGTATTACTTTCGGCTAAATAAAAACTTAACTCCTGGTCACGATCTTCATCACGGGCCCATAAAGTATCAATCACTGTTCCTACAGGTAGTAAAGGGTCAACTTTAAACACCCTGCTATAAATTACCGGCCTATGATTAAACCATGTGTCCAATGTCATCTCATTGGAATACTCACTTGCATTCCCGCACCTGTCAAATGCTTTCAAAGTAAAATAGTATGTTGAATCTTTATATAAACCTTCCAGTTTAGCAGATGTTGCTGTACCTACCTTCACAGGTGAATGTTCTCCTAATACTGATGCAGTCCCTTCATAGGGCCCACCACTCCGGGTGCCAAAATATACCATGTAATAGGCAACATCAATATCGGGAGATGGGGTCCAGGCTAAGTCAACACTGTAATTATTCAAAAATACTGAGGTAATTACAGGTGCTTCCGGGGGATTCTCCTCATTGATAATTACAGTCGTCATGCCTGCAGCTCCGCCCATCCTACTGGTAGCCTTCAGGTAGGCTATTCCGGAAATACTGTCAGACAGGTACTCAAATGAGATCACTCCACCAGAGGATATGACTTGTATCCCATCAATTTCAGAATTGGAATCAGCTGTATTTATTTTTCCTTTAGAAGTCTCTATGGTAAATAATTCACCATCAGCAATCACCTCACCTGTATTATAATAGATGGTTCCGCTTGATACATTTGTACTGTTTGATGTTTCAACCCGTATGGTATCAGGATTTGCTGTTAAGATTATCTCTCCATCAGGGATGAAGGGTGCAAGTGTGAAGGTTCCGAGGGAATCAATCCTGGCAGTAACTGTGTTATTCAGGGTATCAACCACCCCGCCGATATAAACCCATTTATTATTCGATTTGTCCTCGGCATACATCCTTAGTTTCAGCTCATCAATAGTATATTCGCTGCTATCCGGCAGAATCACGGTAAGTTCCTCATCGAAATAGTTAATAGTAAGGAAAGCTGAATCAGCTATAAGCCTGCCATTTGGCTCAAACTGGTAGAAACCACCTATACCATAGTCGAGTTTATGCACTTCAGTAGCTTTGGATTTTACATGTTCCAGGATTCTCAGGTTTTTAGAACTCATGCTTCCTTTTTTATCAGTTATCCCCTCTGTTCCGTACCAATCCCAGTAATAAACAAAAAGGCTGTCCTGTGTGGCCAGGGTATCCACTGCCAGTATTGAAGTCCTGCTGTCTGGTCCAACCGGAATCAGGTAAATTCCTGTTCCCTTTAACAAAGTGAAAGGCCATATGGGTATCTTCTTAAAAATTGGAGGTATCAGCTGGGCTTTGATTTCTTCCCATAAATAAGCTCCTGATTCATACAATATATCCTGCAGGATTGGCCCAACATCAAGATCATCATTATCTGCAATATAATCATAGGTCTGAAGTGGGTAGAGACCCCAGTCATAAAATACACCCGACCTCCATAAGTAATCATTTGCTTCGGTATATTCAATTCCGGCACCAAACTTGCATTTTACCGGTCCAATTCCAAAAGAGATCTCCAGTGCAAACTCACCTTCATCTACCAGGTCGGTTATTGTTTGATTATAGGGTACAGCGGGAAATGAAAAAGCGTTTTTAGTTTGCTCTGCCGCAAAGGTGACAAACGGACTTTCAAATATGCTGGCACCTGATAATGCAGAGATATCAAGACTAAGATTGCTCATATCTGTATTGGCAATATCCTGCGCAAGCTGCACTTTCTCTTCAACAATATTTTTCAAATAACTATCATGGAAATCAAAAGTAAAGTGATATTCCCTGTCTTCACCAACACCTGCACCAAATAGGGAGAAGGCCTCAACACCTGCGGCATATTTATATCCATACATAAATCCAAGGCTTGTAAAGGGAGACGGAACATTCCTGGTTGTGCTTATAGATGCCCCGTACTTAATACCTGCATTGGCACTTGCCGACAGCAGATCAGGGATCTTTATTTCTAATCCTTCATCATCTTTTTTGTCACTATCGCTCTTGTCATTTTTATCCTTTTCATCACCCCCTCCAAAGAGTTTTGCAATATCAAACCCTACACCTGCTGATAAACCAAGACCAATTTCAGCAGCATATGTGAGTTCAAAATCCAGCTGGTTTGAGTGGGTATAGCTGGTGAAGAGGAAATCAATGTTGCCAACAGCTTCCGCACTTCCTTTCAGCTCAGCCCCAATCGGGGACTCACTTCCATCGTCATTCTTCAGATTTATTCCAATGCCTGCTTCCGCACTTCCGTAGCCATTATAATTCAACCCAACACTATTCGAAAACGAAGCCGTTGCTATATAAGGATCATCATCAAGGAGTGCCACACCCAGGTAGCGATGAAGCGGTGAATCAAGATGCTGGAAAGCCGATCCTGCCAGCACTATGAACTTGGCAAGAGCCAGCCTCCCGCTGGTATTCTCGTAGTCAAAGATGAACTGATCCTGCATAAGGGCATTCAGGTTCACTCCAACTTCAGCTTCTGCACCTGCTTCAATGGGTCCCAGTGTTGCTTTTGCCGAAACACCAAGATTTATCCCGGCACCTGCTTTAAAACCTCTACCCAATAGAAGGCTCACCGCTTCCTCACCCGATCCACGATCTTCAACCAGTAAGCCTACTGAAGCCCCAACCTCTTGTTTAAGCTCCACGATAGAAATTCCCTCCTTCAACCATAAATTTCCTCCCCACATTTTTGTGTAATCCCGTGGTAACAGCTGAACCCTGAAATGCATTCGTTGTTCGGGTGGGAATGGTAACATCTCAATGCCTATCTGTTTTATATAGAAGTTTTTTGATGAGGGATAATTCCCGACCTTATCCCATGAAATCGGAATGCTAACAATACCTTTATAGTTTGTATATAAAGTATCCGCAAGTCCTTCAACAAACACTTCCGCTCCATAAACAGCATCATGTGTTTTCCTGTCTATCACCTTATAGTAACGGTAAGCAGTTCCGCCTACCTGCACCTCGGAAACATCCGGGTTGACTTTAAATGTAATAGTATCCACCAGGTAATCAATTGTACGCTCTCTTAAATATACATCCACGATATAACTTGTATCCTTCAATACCTCAATATTTTCGTAAATCGTGTCCCTGTGACGCGCAGCATATGCCTGCATTTTGTAACCATACCCTGGATACACATTAGATATGTAGTAAGTTCCATCATCTTTGCTGTAAACGCTTCTTTCGTTTTTTCCTGTCATCCTTATCAGTGCTTTGGGAATAATTTCTCCATCCAGGTTCCTGACCATACCTCTGACCACTGAGCTAACCAGTTCCAGTTCATCGTCTGAAGAATCCAGGAAGGGCCTGAATTTTATTTTATTATTGATCCGGCAGCCATTTCCCACTGCATTGGAGTCGGGGTTGAAGGGGCCCAGCTTGCCATACCAGTAATTATTAGTGGCATCAGCTTCCCAGTTACTGCCTCCTTCCGGTTCTATCGCTTTTATCCCATATGCATTCTTTGCAAGAAGGAAAGAAGATTGGTTAATATTTATCCCATAGTCAAAAGCCGGTTTAGTAAGTAATAGTATACCATGGCGGTATAGGCTATTGAAAAGACAGTCTGAAAACAGTGATTCACCTGATGCTCCAACATGGATCCTGACAAGGCCTGAGGAATCTGCGGAGACTTGCCCGGTTAGGGGATTTACATATACGCCACCATATTTAAATACACAATCATTCATATTGAAATTAGTTCCTTCAATATAGCCCCAGTCACCTGCCATCGGGTCGCGGTGATTCCCAATAAAGGGTTCATAATCATATCGGTGATCGTATTCTGAAGTGAATACTGTTTTATCGCTGCCGGCTCCTGGGAGTGCAGTGAAAGAACTTTCAGGATCAAGATAAATATAGGGTTTCCCTTGAGCTTCAGGGAAATATTTGAATTTTACCAGGCTACCTTTCTCCATATAGACATTCAAGCCTGAGAAATTTAGCGGAGAGGTAACCAGGTATGGAATCGACAATTTCTTCCAATCAATATCCATAGTCATCTGACCAGGTATATTGTCTCCTTCAATAACCTCTACAATTCCTCCTATCGCAAAATAGTTCTTCCCATTATTCCTGATTGTATTTTCACTGAAGCCTTCGATAAAAAAGTTAAGAGTTCCACTGTCTGCACCATCAAGTGTCATCTTATGACCATCAAAGAAGATAGGGTAGCCAGAATTATTTTCAATAATTGTAGTTACGAGTCTACTGTTGGATGAAGTAAGCATTATTCCATGTTTACAATCAGAGATGTTACAGCTAGAA
>JAYEGO010000003.1:0-6355 GCA_034659155.1 Bacteroidota bacterium
GATATCAGTTATGTTTCCCAATCCTAATATCCCGGCATTGCTTACAATACCTGTGAGTTTCCCATAAGTGTTTATCGCCAACTCTACTAAATGCTGGTTGACCGCAGGATCACTAATATCTCCGGGGTGAAATACAATATCAGGCCTTACCTGCTTAAGTTCCTCAACTAATGCAATGCCTCTCTCAACATTTCTTCCACTCAATACTAATTTAGCTCCCTGTTTTGCAAACAAAACAGCTATCGCTTTTCCCATGCCACTTGTTGCACCTGTAACAATATATACCTGATCTATAAGCTTCATTAGCTTTTACTACTTTTTCTAATTAATAGAACCTTCGCAATTGATAATGCAATTGTTTGCTGCATTATTGATATAAATTATCAAAAATTGTTTTCATAAGCGTTCCATTATCACCATTAAATTGCCAAAACATGATACCTCCTAATTGATTATTCTTAACAAAATCTACTTTACATGCAATAGATCTCGCATTGTCAAAACTTATAAATAGAGAATCTTCTTGACGCCAGATATATGGAACTTTAGCTGAATCATCCCAGTATACTGTAAAGCCATTATTACTACTCAAACTATCTGTAATGGTTTTATAATTATAGCTGCCTGTTATACCAGTAGATGCCTGGTAAAGTCCATTGTTCTCAGGATCAGCCCCTTTCCACCATCTCCCATAAAAAGGAACTCCTAAAACAATTTTATTTGCCGGAATACCTGCATTGATGTGTTGTTCAACAGCTAATTGAGAACTTATCTTTCGTTCGTTATCGTCAAATTCTGAAATATAAAGATTTGCATTATGACCGGTTTTATTTTCCCAACCACCATGATAATCATAGCTCATGATATTAATAAAATCAAGATACTTTTGGGCTTCTCTCATATTTGTATGATCAAGATAATTTTGGTTGGCTGCAGAAGCAATTGTTAAAAGATATTCGTTATTGCCAGTTGAAAGAGCATCTAACTTTTCTCGTAGCAATTTTAAAATTGCAGTAAAGTTTTCTTTATCCTCCGGTCTGTAAATATTGCCATCACCTATTTGTCCGGGATATTCCCAATCTAAATCAATTCCATCAATTTTATGTTTTTGCATAAATGCTATAGCACTATTGGCAAATACTTCTCTTGAGCCATCTGTTAGCACTGCATCAGAAAAGTTTTTTGACCATGACCAACCACCGACTGAAATCAGAATTTTTAATTCTTTATTGACTTGCTTTAGAGTGTTTAATTTTTCAATAGTTTCAGTATCTGTATCACTACCTTCAATTACACGACCATCCTTTATATTGGCAAATGCATAATTGATGTGTGTTATCTGATTTGCTTTCTCAAAATTTTCTCCCCAATTATCTTCCCAACCATAAACGTAAGCAACAATTATTTTACCATAAGGACTTGTATTGTTTATTGAGGGTTTCTTTTCACATGAAGAGCAAGCTGAAAAAATAAAAAACGAAGAGAAAAGTATAAAAAATGATTTCATGAAAATAAAATTAAGTTTTTTTAACAGAGAATTAACAAAAGAGGTATTATTTTTGTTTTTCTAAAAGATAAAGTAAAAACAAATTTCATTATGAATCAACAGGTAGATATTAAAGAATTAAACGCAAAAATTGAAAAAGAAAGTGCATTTGTTGATTTGATCAACATGGAGATGACTAAGGTAATTGTTGGTCAGAAACACTTACTTGATAGTTTACTTATAGGTTTATTATCGAATGGGCATATTCTTCTGGAGGGTTTGCCGGGACTGGCAAAAACTCTTGCAATAAAAACTCTTGCAGATACTATTGATGCAGGTTTTAGCAGGATACAGTTTACTCCGGATTTACTGCCGGCAGACCTTATTGGTACATTGATCTACAGCCAGAAGAAAGAAGAGTTTATAGTTAAGAAAGGTCCGGTATTTACAAATTTTATCCTTGCCGATGAAATTAACCGTTCACCAGCAAAAGTTCAGAGTGCCTTACTTGAAGCAATGCAGGAAAGGCAGGTGACGATTGGGTCAGAAACCTATCCTCTTGCAGATCCTTTCCTGGTACTGGCCACACAAAACCCAATTGAACAGGAAGGAACATACCCTTTGCCGGAAGCACAAATTGACAGGTTTATGCTGAAAGTGGTAGTTGGATATCCTTCTAAAGATGAAGAAAAACTTATCATCAGGGAGAATCTATCAAAAACCTTTCCTAAACCCAATACTGTACTTAAACCAGAAGAAGTTGTGAATGCAATGGCTACGGTACGTGAAGTTTATATGGATGAAAAAATTGAGCGTTATATTCTTGATATTGTTTTTGCCACAAGAAATCCGGGTGATTATAAATTGGAGAGATTTAAAAACATGATTGCTTATGGCGGATCGCCAAGGGCTAGCATTAATCTGGCCCTGGCCTCAAAAGCATATGCTTTTATAAAAAGAAGGGGCTATGTTGTTCCCGAAGATGTAAGGAAAATTTGTCATGATGTTCTCAGGCACAGGATAGGATTGACATATGAGGCAGAAGCAGAGAATGTAACATCTGAGGAAATAATCTCTGAAATACTCGATACTTTAGAAGTGCCTTAGAATAGAAATTTATATTTTTGATGAAACAGTTATTATTCATACTGATTGGCCTCTTTTTGTTGACTGCATATCCGGTTTTCGGACAAGAATTTGTTGGGGTGCATGCCGATAGCATAAAGCAGTTAATGAGAACTACTCACAATGATCTTAGCCTGAATACATCAAGTATTAATAAGTATTACAACTACCTGAAATACGAAGACAGAATTGGATCTCGTACTTTTTTAATTTTTCTGGATGAAGAAGATATATGTACATTCTATAAAGAAATATATGATTATTCATTTCATAAGAAGGTAATTAAAGATTTGAATAATCATTATGTAAATATTGGTGATACATTATGGACAGATGAAGTAGGAAATGGAATTCTTAGTAAAAAATTACAAAAGAATGAATGGTTTTTTTCTGTTACTACAAGGGTAGAGGCAAGTAAAGACAATGGAATAATGGAATAATGGAATAATGGAATGGAGACTACTGAATTATTAAAAAGGGTTCGGGCCATAGAAATAAAAACCAGGGGGCTGAGCAGGAATATTTTTGCAGGGGAATATCACAGTGCCTTTAAAGGACGGGGGATGGCATTTAGTGAGGTGAGGGAATACCAGTATGGAGATGATATCAGAAGCATTGATTGGAATGTTACTGCAAGGTTTAACCATCCTTATGTGAAAATATTTGAAGAAGAGCGGGAGTTAACGGTAATGCTTCTTGTAGATGTCAGTGGATCCAGCATTTTTGGATCTCAAAGCATGCTGAAAAAAAATATGATTACTGAGATTTCTGCTGTTTTAGCTTTCTCAGCTATTCAGAATAGTGATAAAATAGGTGTTCTGTTTTTTAGCGATAGGGTTGAAAAGTTTATTCCTCCAAAGAAGGGGCGGAAGCATATCCTGCACATAATAAGAGAGCTCATAAACTTCAAACCTGAAAGCAGTCAGACCGATCTTTCTGAGCCTCTCAGGTATCTTACAAATGCTATAAAGAAAAAATGCACTGCTTTTTTACTATCAGACTTCCTTTCATCAGATTTTGAAGAGGCCCTGAAAATTGCAAATAATAAACACGATCTGGTAGCTTTAAAGATTTATGATCGAAGAGAAACTGAATTGCCCTCCATGGGCCTTCTTCGATTAAAGGATGCTGAAAGTGGTAAAGAAAAATGGATTGATACTATGTCTTCAAATACACGGAATGTATATAAAAAATGGTGGTCTCAACAGCAGAATAAATCGGAAGAAATGTTCAGGAGAAATGGGATAGACCAGGCTTCTATCAGTACAGGGGAAGACTATGTTAAACCACTTATGAAATTGTTTAAAAGCCGTTAGTAGATGAAGATAATTGGTCAATACATACTTTTTAGCTTCTTGTTAATCACTTTGTCTGGCACCCATTCAAAGTCGCAGGATATTGTGATAACAACCTCCTTGAGTGCTGATACAATTCTTATTGGAGACCAGATATATTATTCATTGCAGTTGAAGCAACCGGCAAGCCTTAATATAACTTTTCCTCAGTTTACAGATACCCTGGCAGGTAATATTGAGATCCTGGAAAAATCGGAGATTGATACTTTGATTGTGGATAAGGAGCAATTGATCTTAAAACAAGAATTATTGATCACCTGTTTTGATAGCGGTTTATATAAGATTCCCGGAGGAAAGTTTACTGCTACTACCGAAAACCTTATCAAGGAGTTCATTTCAGATGAAATCTATCTTCAGGTATTGACAATGCCGCTTGATACAAGTCAGGCAATTTTTGATATTAAATTACCCTATGGAGCCCCCGTTCAATTTATAGAAGTGCTCCCATACATTCTGGGGGTATTGATTATAGCAGCGATTCTATTTGCTGCATTCTGGTTTATACGAAAAAGGAAAAGGAAAAAGCAGGTGAAAGATCGTTTTAAACCTCTTGTGCCACCACATATCACTGCATTGCAGGAGCTAGATAAAGTAAAAGAAGAAAGACTCTGGCAAAATAATAGGGAAAAGGAATATTACAGTCGTCTTACAGAGATACTCAGGATATATTTGGAAGGCAGGTACGGAATATATGCCATGGAACAAACAAGTGATGAGATTCTTGACTCTCTAAAAACAACTGGTTTTAATGACAATCGTTTGTTTGATAAATTGAGATCCACTCTTACCATTTCTGACCTGGCCAAGTTTGCTAAATTAAAACCTTCTCCAAATGAGAATGAAGCATGCCTTCTGGATGCATATGTTTTTGTGAATGATACGAAAATATCTATTCCTGATCCCATTGAAATTGATGAAACAGGGGATCAGGATTCTGAAACCAGAAACAAGCCGGAAGAGGGTGGGAGTCAGGATCTATCAAAGGATAAAACAAATCACGAAGTGAAATGAGAGATTTAGTGTTTCAATATCCAAAACTTTTGTATTTGCTTCTATTGCTAATACCTGCAATATTATGGTATGTGTTCAGGGACAGGTATTCAAAAGCAAGTCTTCAATTTTCTTCACTTGAGGCATTTAAAAATAGCAGGATTTCAGTTCGGCAATACCTCAGACATCTGTTGTTTGTATTCAGAATTGTCGCTTTTGCCATTTTAATCATTGTTCTGGCACGACCTCAATCTACTGAACATTGGCAGAATGTAACTACAGAGGGAATTGATATCATGATTGCCCTGGATATTTCCAGTAGTATGCTTGCAAGAGATTTTCAGCCTGATCGCCTGGAAGCATCAAAAGATGTTGCTACTGAATTTATTTCCGGAAGGCCAAATGACAGAATTGGCCTGGTGGTTTTTGCAGGAGAGAGTTTTACACAATGTCCTTTAACAAGTGATCATTCTGTACTGATTAATTTTTTTCATAATGTTGAAAGTGGAATGATTGAGGATGGAACTGCTATTGGAAATGGTCTGGCAACTTCAATTAGCAGGCTAAAAGACAGTAAGGCTATTAGTAAAGTAATAATTCTTCTTACAGACGGAGTTAGCAACAGGGGAGAAATTGCACCCAAGACTGCGGCTGAAATTGCAAAAACATTTGGCATCAGGGTATACACTGTTGGTGTTGGATCTATGGGAATGGCACCTTATCCAGTGAACACACCCTTTGGTATAAAATACCAGAATATAAAAGTGGAAATTGATGAGGAAGTACTAAAGGAGGTTGCACTGGCAACTGATGGCAGATATTTCAGGGCTACAAATAATAAGAAGTTAAAGGAGATTTATGAGCAAATTGATCAGCTTGAGAAGTCGAAAATTGAAGTAAAGGAAGTAAGCAGGAGAAAAGAAGAATTTGCAGGTTTTGCATTGATTGCTTTCTTTTTATTAGTGGCAGAGGGCTTATTTAGAATTCTGATTTTCAGAACTTTGCCAATATAGGATTCTATTATTTAAAATTAGAAGTTCATGTTTCGGTTTGAAAATATTGAGTTTTTGTATTTTTTGTTGTTGATACCGGCATTTTTCATCCTGTTTAATATTAGTACAGTCGTAGGAAGAAAAAGGATGAAACGTTTTGGCGATATTAAGGTATTAAATGTTCTCATGCCAGATGTTTCTAAATCCAGGCCAACCATCAAACTTATTCTTTATGTTTTTGCCCTTGCATTTATAATACTGGCAATTGCAAGACCTCAATATGGTACCAGGCTTCAGGAAATTAAAAGAAAAGGAATAGAAATTATTATAGCCATGGATGTGTCTAATTCCATGATGGCAGAAGATATTCAACCAAATAGATTAGAAAAAGCCAAACAGGCTGTCTC
>JAYEGO010000004.1:0-6333 GCA_034659155.1 Bacteroidota bacterium
TGTTTCAAGGCCCTGATCTGTTTTTAGGGCATCTAAAAAGTCTGTCATTTCTCTTCCGGCATTTAATACATTGTGGGCTGTTATAACTCCGCCTGGCTTAACCCTGTGCCGTACAAGTTGCAGAAACTCCATATAATCGGGTTTCCATGCATCTATAAATACAAAGTCAAATTCTCCTTCAATTTTTGGGATTTCCTTAAAGGCATCACATATTCTTGCATCAATTACCTGGTCAAGCCCGGCCTTTTTAAAATTTTCTCGTGCTTCTTCTGCTCTTTTTCTTTCTATCTCCAGTGTAATTAATTCTCCTCCTGTTTCCTGAAATGCGAGGCCCAACCACAAACCTGAGTAGCCATTAGATGTTCCAATTTCAAGTCCTCGTTGATATTTATTTTCAATTATCAGATCATGCAGGAAACGGCCATCCGCTGCAGTAATATTCAATCCGCCATAGGTGCGTGGGAGACTCTTGAGCATGGGGAGTACACTGGCATTATTTAAATCTTCGAAAGGGCTTTTGTTTGTTTGGGACAAAGCCATTGTCTGCAATAAGAGAAAGAACAAAATGACCATTCCTGTTGCTTTCCAGCCAATATTTTTTCTCATAATTCTTAATTATTTAAAAATGGCTTAAACAGTCTGCATGTTTTATTATTCAGTGCCAATAAATTCACCATAAAAGATAAATAAATGACAGGCAATTTCTGATGTGAATCAATTCACACTTCGCTGGTATAATAGCAGAACTTTATCAAAGTTAAACCATGTAAGTTTTAGATTAGTAATTACTTTACTTTTGTAAATATAAAATTACTATTTTCTAACTTGTAATCAACATGAAAGCAATAATCATCGAAATAAAGGCCAGGTGCCATAATCCTGAAGAGATTGAGTTGATTCTACTAAATAATAATGCCCGATATGAAGGAAGCGATCGTCAAATTGACACCTATTTCAATTCAGATTCAGGCCAGGTAAAACTAAGGGAAGGGAATATTGAAAACTCACTAATCTACTATCAAAGGAAAGAAAGAAAGGGACAAAAAAAATCTGAAGTAACTCTATACAAGACAACAGGAGAGTCCAATGCTCTGAAAGATATTCTTGCCAACACTATGGGAATAAAGATTGTAGTAGATAAAACCAGGAAGATATTTTTCATCGAGAATGTGAAATTTCATATTGACCTGGTTAAGGGCCTTGGTTCTTTTGTTGAAATTGAAGCGATTGATATAAGCGGAAAAATGGGGGAAGAAGAACTTAGAAAACAATGTGATGATTTTATCCGTCTGTTAGGATTAAAGGATGCGGAATTCTTAGATCAATCTTATAGTGATATGATATCACTTAAATAAGTTCAAATAGTGAAGGTCCTGCCAAATTAGAATATTATGATGATTTTATTTTTGAAAAAGTGCGCTAAAGCGCACTGTTTATGACGTGTAAACTACTCTAAACACCAAGCTGAAGCTTGGTGCTTTTTTTTCGCATAAATATTCATAAGGCGTTTTTCATAAAACAAGTTAAAGGGAGACTTGCGTATTTGAGGATGTAGTTTTATTTTTCCCAGATGATTTGGAGTGAACCCCTGTAAATCCTGCTTTTATATTCCACATCATCCCAACCAAGGGCTTCGATGACATAATAATAAACTCCGGGGCTGGCTTTTCTGGATCCATCAATATAGCCATCCCATCCCTCCCACTCTTTCAGTGCGTCTCCTTCTCCCTCAAAATCATAGATCTTTCTACCATTACGGGTCAGCACCTTTACATGCAGGTAGCGAAGAGATTTGGCAGCTACAATAAAATAATCATTGTAGCCATCTCCATTGGGTGTAAAAACATTGGGAATATCCAGGCTGGAAGGTTCTACTGTTATATACCTATAGCTAATACTGTCGGTACAGTTCTCTTCACTTGTGGCAAAAAGGGTAACTTCATACTCATCTAATTCACTGGGGATATAGTAGATATGATTTGCCGGTGATTCAAGAATGGAGGTTTTTTCGTCTCCAAAATCCCAGTAATAAGAAATTGCATTTTTCGATTTATTTTCAAACGCAACCTCCAGTGGGGCTTCCCCTTCAGTCGGAGAGGGCTCCATATCGGCCCTTACATGAATAGTAGTATAATCAAAAGCCGCCACATCGGTGCATCCAAGCCTGTCAGTAACAGTAAGATAAAACCGGGTATCCACAACCGGAGGATCGTAAAATAATCGAGGGCTCAGGATAATGGTGTCCCACAGTATCTCTGTATCCGGATCATCCACTTTCCATTTAAAACTTATTTTGTTATTCAAATATATCTCACTATTGTCAGCCGGATCATAATAAATGAAAAATGCAGATGCTGTATCCCCTTCGAGTACAAGCCTATGACAAAGGTCCTGTTGAACCCCATTAACAACAAAGGGAACATCAATAAACAGCCATGCATAAAAAAGAGTGTCGAGTGAGCCTCCATCATAAACCCTTACCCTGTACCCCCCGGAAGATAAATCGACTGCTTCCGAAATATCTACACCAGTTTCGGTGAAAAAGGGGGAATCGTATCCTGGTATAAGCTCGTTATATTTACTCCATTCAAAATCAACATTTGAAAATCCACCAGGGGCTGCTGCCTGAAGCCTGCTTGTAGTATCGCTATTGGCGTTTGAGTAGCAAACCACAAATATATCATCTGCTCTGGGAAAACCGCTTGGGTATTCTGCCTGCCTGTTAGTGCTTGCATCCGGGGCAATGATCTGGCCATAGGAATTAGCAGACCACGGCTGCAAAAATAACAAACCGCATAAAAATAATATTTGAAACCACTTTACCATTTCCTAAAGTTGGGACAAAAATAATATTGTAAGTAAGAATATAACCAAATTTCTCCCGGATTATTTTAGTAATGCTGTTAAAAACTTTCTTGCAGATAATTCCAATCATTTTCCCAGGGTAAAGAAACAAGTACTATTTTTACCGGGAATTTTCTGAAAACAATTGTACGTGGACTACCTGAATGATTTAAATGAAGCACAGCGAAAGGCTGTTATTAATGTAGATGGACCCTCACTTGTAATTGCAGGAGCAGGATCGGGAAAGACAAGGGTATTAACCAGCCGAGTTACCCACCTGATAAAAAAGGGGGCACCGGCTGATACAATCCTTGCACTTACATTCACAAACAAGGCTGCCCGGGAAATGAAGGAAAGAATCATTCAAATTGCAGGATTTGAAGCCACCAGGTATTTATGGATGGGGACTTTTCATTCAATGTTTGCCCGTATCCTCAGGGTAGAGGCTGCAAGTCTTGGCTATCCTAAAGACTTTACTATTTATGATACTCAAGACTCCAGGAATCTGGTTAAGACTATAATCAAAGAACTTGAGCTGGATGATAAAATTTACAAAGTCGCAGAAATTTGGAGAAGAATATCCTCTGCTAAGAACAACCTGATAACTGCCAAGATTTATAGCTCAAATCATGAAATAATTGAACAGGACAAAAGGCACCGGAAGGAAAGAATACAGGATATTTTTAAGATCTATTCAAGTCGCTGTTACCGATCAGGGGCAATGGATTTCGACGACATTCTTCTGAATATCAACGTTCTTTTTCGTGATTTTAAAGACATCCTGAGTAAATACCAGAAGCAGTTCCACTATGTTTTGGTGGATGAATACCAGGACACAAATTTTGCCCAGTATCTAATCGTGAAAAGTCTCTCTGAAAAGCATAGAAACTTATTTGTGGTTGGAGACGATGCCCAAAGTATTTATTCATTCCGTGGAGCAAGAATAGAAAATATATTGAATTTCAAGAATGATTACCCCGATTATAAACTTTACAAACTGGAACAAAACTACAGATCTACACGAAATATAGTAGATGCTGCCAATAGTCTAATATCAAGGAATACCGGGCAAATCCCCAAAAAGATATTTTCAAAAAACGAACCGGGAAGCAAAATTGAAATAATCAGAGCCAAAACTGATATTGAAGAAGGATTTCTTACTTCCAGCTCTATTTTTGACACAGCCCTGAGAAGGCAACTTAAGTACAGCGATTTTGCAATCCTTTACAGGACAAATGCTCAATCCAGAATTTTTGAAGCTGCTCTCAGAAAAAGGAATATCCCATACAGGGTTTATGGAAGTCTGTCATTTTACCAGAGAAAAGAGATTAAAGACATGCTGGCCTATTGCAGGTTTGTGATCAATCCGAATGATGATGAAGCATTAAAACGGATTATTAATTATCCTGCTCGTGGTATTGGGAAAACCAGCATGCTTAGAGTTGAAAAATGTGCCAATGAGCAAGATCTGAGCATGTGGGAGGTAGTTATAGAACCTGAAAGCTTCGAGACGGGACTCAACCGGGGGGCCAAAGGGAAATTGAAAATTTTCAGTTCTTTAATTGAAAGCTTTGCAATGGACCTTGAAAAATCTGATGCCTATGACCTGGCTTTCAGGATTGCTACTGAAACTGGTATTCTCAAGGAATTATATAACTCAGATTCCCCGGAAGAATTAAGTAAATATGAAAACATACAGGAACTCCTAAACGGAATTCGGGAATTTGTTTCAGGCCAGGAAGAAGAAGGTGGTTTTGCAGGTCTTGGAGAATTTCTTCAGGATGTTGCTCTTCTTACCGATGCCGACACAAATCTCAAAGACGACCGGAATAAAGTATCTGTAATGACAGTGCATGCCGCAAAGGGACTGGAATTTCAGTGCGTTTATATAGCGGGAATGGAAGAGGAACTGTTTCCTTCAGTAATGTCGTCGGCAAGTTTAAAGGAATTAGAGGAAGAACGCAGGCTATTTTATGTTGCTCTTACCCGTGCTGAAACAGAGGTAATTATTTCTTACACTGAAACCCGGTATCGATGGGGTGTAATGAATTACTGTAAACCCAGCAGGTTCTTAAAAGAAATAGAAGATAAATACCTGGAATGGCCTAAGGGTTACATGGCTAATGGTATAACAAACCAGATTGACAGATCGTCTGCTAATTCAGTTCCTTCATGGAGAAAACCTAAGACTACAATTTCTTCGCCGGCACAAGTTGTTCCTTCCGGGGGTAAGAAATGGATTAAACTAGGACAGGCAGAGAAAGCACATAAAATTGATGAGGATTTTAAGGCAAGTGACCCGGAAAAGATTCAGGCCGGAATGGAAGTTGAGCATATCAGGTTTGGAAAAGGCAAGGTTTTAAATGTTGAAAGCTCGGGAACCAACAGAAAAGCAACAGTATTTTTTAACTCTCATGGACAAAAACAGCTTCTGCTTAAGTTTGCTAAACTAAAATTGGTAAAACAGTTTTAACCCGGAAAACACATGCATTTTCTACTATTAAGAATTCTTTTTTTTGTAAGCTAGGAGATTTCCTTTAGATTTGCACCAAATACAAAATTGATGCAATACAACTACAATACTTCACAAAAAAAACTGGTTCTTCCTGAATATGGAAGGAATGTTCAAAAAATGATTAATCACTTGCATGATATTAAAGACAAGGAAGAAAGAAATAAAGCAGCTAAAACCATTATTTCAATCATGCAAAGCATGGCTCCCTATGGAAAGGATCTGGGTGAGTATAAACGCAAATTATGGGATCACATGGCTCTGATTTCTGATTTTGAGTTAGATCTGGAAACTCCTTTTGAGTTACCTACACGCGAGTCCATGGCCGTAGAGCCAAAACAAATTCCCTACAATACCAATAAAATTAAGAAAAAACATTATGGCAGGGGAATTGAGTTGCTTATAAATTATGCCATAACACTGGAAGATGGGGAAGATAAGGAAAGATTGGTCGAGCTTATTGCCAATCACATGAAAAGATCATTTCTTACCTGGAACAAAAATGTTGTAAATGACGATACAATTTTTGAAGATCTAAAAAAACTTTCTCAGGGAAAACTGAAAATAAAAGAAGGATTAACTCTAACTGAGTCTAGAGACATTCTATACAAAAGCAGAAAAAAAAGAAGCAGAAAAAAATAAATCTTATTCTGCAAAAAGTCACCCTCCAAAATATTCCGATGATCAGGGATATATTAAGCCTGATGTAATTGTTTAGACCTTGCCGGTTACAACAGTTTTTGTAAGCTATAGTTTCTTATTTAGAATAATTCTATATATTTGCAGATAATTTATTTTACAAAACATATATTGACGGATGAAAAAACAATTCACACTTTTTTTTGCATTACTTATACTTACAGGTATTCTTAGCTCATACAGGAATTCCCCCGAGGGCGATAAGATAAAGATTGGGCTGGAGATTGGAAACCAGGCTCCCGAGCTTATATTTAAGGATCCTGATGAACATCCAATAA
>JAYEGO010000005.1:0-6333 GCA_034659155.1 Bacteroidota bacterium
TAATTATACAGTGAAAATGCCCAAAGACCTTGATCTTGATCTCTATAATAAGTATGGAGATGTATATATCGATGAATTAACAGGCTATTCAAAAATCAATGTGAAATATGGAAATCTCCAGGCAAATAAACTATTGAGAAACGACACCAAGCCAATTTCCTCCATTACTCTGAGATATGGCAAAGGAAATGTTTCAGAAATTGGATGGATGAAAATAGAGATTAAATATTTCAAACTGAAAATAGAAAAGAGCCGTGCACTTGTTGTGCAAAGTAAGTATTCTAAACTCTATATTGATAAAGCCAGCTCAATTGTATCTGAATCGAAATATGATTCTTATGATATTGGAACAATTGATAATTTCGTGATTGAAGGTGCATATTCAGGTTATAAAATTGGGTATCTGGGCAAAAAATTATCTCTGGAGACAAAATACACTGGGACCACCGTTGAAAAGATCCCTGCCAGTTTTGAACTCATTAAGATAGAAAATAGCTATGGGGGAATTAAGTTGGGAATTGCTGGTGATGCATCCTACCATCTTAAGGGAGAAGCAAGGTATGCAAAGATCTCCTTCCCCTCCAGCAACAATATGAACCGGATTGAAAAATCAAGTTCCGCAACATATGATGGAATTGTAGGAAACTCTTCAGATCCAAAAGCCAGGGTTGTAATTACCACAAGTTATGGCGGTGTTAAATTAGATTACTGATCAAGCATTTAATTTCTATAATAATAAGTGCCAGGTTGTGTAAAACTACCTGGCACTTTTCTTTTTGAAAACAATCTGTATTAAATAATTGTTCACTATCTGGTGGGTTAGCTGAATCGTTTTTATAACTTTATCATATCAGTTTTCAAACATTTTAAAATGAATAAATCACAATTAATACCGACTTTTTTAACAATAATTCTTCTTAGCTCAATCAGCTTGTATGCTCAAGTACAAACAGAACTGCCAGATTCGGGATATAAAAGAAATGTAATCAAATGGAACCTAACACCGTTCATACTGTTTAGTAAAAAAAATATTAACCTGTCTTATGAGCGGGTTTTATCTCCATACCGCTCATTTTCTGTAAATGCAGGTTATTTTGAGCTCCATAAAATGGCCCTTCTGGACAGCTTTAATATTGACAAGGTTACAAAAAAAAAGGGCTTTAATGTTTCAGGAGAATATCGTTTTTACTTCAAAAACCGGAACAAAAGAATGACCCCTGATGGCTTGTACTGGGGAATATATAGTTCATTCTACCATACGCAAGTTGGAATGGATATAAATGTAATTGATAATCCTGATATTCAGGGAAGTTTATTGTTTGAAGGGAAAATTAATGTGCTTAATGCAGGAGTTGAATTGGGTTATCAGTTTGTAATTAAAGAAAGACTTACCCTTGATTTAATATTTGTTGGCCCTTCTCTATCAATGTATAACCGGGAATTAACACTTGATGGAGATATAAGTTCAGAGGAGTATGAAGAATATTTGCAGGTAATTCATGATATTCTTGTTGGTATGTTTCCCGGGCTTGAGCAATTGACAGGGGAAGGTTTCTTAAATGTTAGTGGAGCTAATTTAAGTTTTGGCTATGGATTCAGATATTTGTTCCAGATTGGATACAGATTTTAAGGGTTTATAGTTTAATGCAGTGGGCTATTAAATAAACTTAAATCTTCCAATACCTCCCAATGGTAAGAATCCAGGAAATCTCATTTAGTTTTTGATTCACTCAAAATTCAACACTCAAAACTCAACTCTGAATTTAGCTTCCTGGAATTGTTTCATCATCGCGTTTTATAGGGGCTATTGCAAAGCCTGTAAACCCATACAAGAGGGCGAATAAGAATCCTGTATAACACATTACAGCCCAGGGCACGTAAGAGAGGGTATCAACACCCAGTGTTCCGGCAATAAATACTCCGGCAATACTCCACGGAATTAAGGGCACTATCACTGTACCACTATCTTCAGTTGTCCGGGATAAGTTCTTTGCTGCCATATTAAATTTCTTATAAGCCGGGGCAAATAACTCTCCAGGGAT
The DNA here is from genome assembly GCA_034659155.1 of Bacteroidota bacterium. Taxonomy (GTDB): domain Bacteria; phylum Bacteroidota; class Bacteroidia; order Bacteroidales; family VadinHA17; genus JAYEGO01. Next base: position 2,043 of record JAYEGO010000005.1, read on the forward strand.
CAATATAGACAAGAATGAACTTCCAGTCATTATTGCAGTAGCCATGGAAGCAAGTACAGATGAAGCAACAATCTTACCTGCCGTATTGGCAACTCTTAACAATCGTTCAAGAATCACATCCAACATTCCAGTACTCTGAATAATTCCTCCAAAAGCAAATGCACAAAATGCAATCAGGGTAACGTGCATCATATCAACCATCCCTCCCCTGGTAAATAAAGTATCTACCAGTGGTTCACCACTTTGAAATGTGTAGCCAGTAACCATAGAACCAATAGAAGTCTTTAGATCCAGACCCTGTATCAGGATGGCAAGAACAACAGCAAGAACAGATGAAAGAAGCATATTGGGAATTACCGGTTTTTTTAATATTGCAGATCCAAGTGTGACAATGGGGGGAATAATCAAGACCCAGTGAAAAGTAAAATTATCACGAATAGTCTGCATAATAATATCAGTTTTTTCAAGAGAAACACTTCCAGCTCCATGCGATGACAATCCAAGTATTAGATATACTACCATTCCTATTAGCCATGCAGGTGTAGTTGTCCAAAGCATATGCTTTATATGATCAAACAAATTACTGCGTGTAGCTATAGGTGCAAGGTTTGTAGTGTCTGAAAAAGGGGATAACTTATCTCCAAAGTAAGCTCCGGCAACAATTGCTCCGGCTGCCTGACCCAGTGGAATATTCAGTCCATGTGCAATTCCAATAAAGGCAACACCCACCGTCCCAATGGTTCCGTAGGAGGTGCCAGTAACCAATGAAATAAGGGAGCATACAATCGAGGCTGTTACAAGAAAATATTGTGGTGAAATAATCTTTAAACCATAATAAACCAGCATTGGAATAGTCCCGGCGGCAATCCACGAGCCAATCAGAGCTCCCACAACTATAACAATAAGCATGGCTGGCATACCTTTCATCATGCTCTTGATAATCCCGTTTTCTATCTCTTTATAAGAATATCCCAGATATAAAGCGATAAAGCCCGCAACTGTTGCTGCGGCAATCAATAAAATCTCTGCATTAAGGTGCAAAAGGCCATATCCAAATCCCAGGAAGACAGCAATAGCAATCAGGGGTATCAGAGAGAGCGTAAACGAGGGAACTTTTTTTGTTTTTGTCATTTTAAAAGAATTACTAAATCCATGGATATTGAACCTGGGAGACGCACAATGGGATATTCCCGTCCTTCTTCCAGATATTGATTAAAACAATATTGAAGCATACTCCTCTCTGCTACAACCCCATAACTTGACAGTGGTTCCAAAAGCAAGGGGATAAGTTTAGAAGCATTTTGATCTAATAATACCAGGATTGAACCTGCTTCAATAAGCCGGCTTTCTGTCCATTTATAAACGTCTATCTCCTTATTTGCCTTCTCCTCATCAATACCATCAGTTACATGCCTTATCCTGTACAGCTCAACATTCAATTGAGAATCTTCTTTCAAACTACACATCTCAATTTCATGTCTCCCAATAAGATCAATCAATTCCTTCTCTCCGGATGAAAATATATAAGCCACCGGTTTTGTAATACTCCTTTTTATTTTTACAAGAGGTTCATATCTCTCAAGATCAACTTCAGTGTGCTTCCATTTGTACAGGTCAAATACAGGAAATCTAAAAGTTGGATTCAAACTATCCGGGAAATAATCCATCTGGATATACGATAAGTGCTCTACTTCACTACCCTCAAGCAACAATTCTTTTTGAGCTTCACTAACAAGTTCAATTATCTCTCTGTGATTTTGGCTCATAGTTTCCAGGAAAGAAAGTAATGCTGCTATTTGCCCCTTTGTTCTGTATTCTATATTTTGGCTGGGATCTGGAAATCTCTTTCCCTCAATGATAAATGAAAGATTATTATAGATGCCAAAACTATGCCGGCCATCATTAATATTGGTGGTGCTATGACGAACCCTGGTATGCTCTGATGGAGGTCCTCCTACTATATACCTGCTATAGCTAAATCCTCTTTCTTTAATGAGCGTTCCAATCTGTGGCATTAATACATTACGTGAAAATGCAATAAGCTCAGGATCAATATTTAAATTAGTAGCTCCACCGAGCATTTCATCAGCATCCTTAACCATTCCTGTTTCCACCCATCTTCTGCTGATTGAATTATATTCATGAATATCAAGTGTAACATCAGGCATCCACTTCTTATATACCTTATGTAATGCCTGAACTTCTGGTTCACTAAGTAAAACATGATTCCTGTTTAAATCCATGTTATTAGCATTTCTTCTTTGAAGCAGCTCAGCTCCATCGGGGTTGACCATTGGAATCAAAATTAAATCAATATTTTTCAAAATGTTCGATTGTTTCTTCACCAAATCGCGGGCAACAATCAGTGCAGCCTCTTTTCCGGATGGCTCATTCCCATGTTGTTGGCAAAATACCATGACAACAGGCTTTTCTGCTCGCTTACTGCCAAATTTTGAATTCTTTGTAATAAAAAGTGCAGGGATCTCCCTGCCTTGAACAGATTTACCAATTATTTCCAGGGATATCTCTTTACTCCCTGAACTCAATTCCTTTAAATAATCCATCATTGGTCCGTGTTGAGTCAATTTCCTAAACTGGCTTTTCTCCAATGGGGTTTTCAGTGGGCTAGATCCCTGAATAAATAATGCTAAAAATATCATGGGCATAATTGTCCCGAGCCAAATTATTTTTGTGCTAATTTTCATAATTAAGGTATATGTTTATAATCATTAATCTTCAAAAGTTCCTTTCCTTAACAATTTACCTTCCCTGGTCATGATTGCTCCATTTGCAAAAAGATACTCTATCTCATTTTTATCATCCAAAAGCACAAGATCAGCATCTTTACTAACTGCTATGCGACCCTTGTTTGTAAGTTTTAGAATATCTGCAGGATTTGATGTAACCACTGGCAATGCTTTTTCCCATGGCATACCTTCATCACCAACCAATTCGATGAGAGTATGGAAAATGGCATCAGGACTTCCTATACCTAATTTGATTAATTTACCCTCTTCAAAAACAGGAAGGGAACCGCATCCATCTGATGTAACTGTAATATGATTCAGTGGCACACCTGCAGCCAGCAATTCAACCACAGCTCTTGAAGCTTTATTATTTTCATACCCATACTCTTTAGGATAAGCAGTAAGGTCTATATATCCGGTTTTTCCATATGTTTTTGCCTCGGCAAGAAGATGATCATTGCGGTTACAATGTGTAGGTAAAAACTGGGTAAATTGCAAATCACTTCTTTCAACTGCCTTATATATCAAATCGAAAGGATTCTTCCGGTTACCAATATGCAAATTAACAATCCCGGATTTCCCTGAAAACATTCCACCAATCCTTGCATGTACAGCCATCCTGATCAGCTCCCTGACTGAGGGTTCCGAGGACCTGTGATCTGAGATAGCCACTTCCCCAACCCCAATAATTTCATCAATCAATGAAATATCTCTACCTACATCCCCCAAAATTGTAGGAGTTGGAACCTGGTAGGCACCGGTGTACATCCAGGCAGAAACGCCTTCGGCTCTCAGTGATTTAACTTTCATTAAAACGCCTTCCAGGTTTCTGGTCATACCATCTGTTCCCAACAACCCTATTACTGTTGTGACCCCTGCCCGAAGCATTTGGCTCAACTGAAGTTCAGGAGTACGGGTAGAGGGTCCACCTTCACCACCCGAACCGGCAATATGAACATGGCCATCAATCAGTCCTGGAATAGTTTTCAAACCTGAGCCGTCGATTATTTCCATATCAATTTTTGAAAGTCTTTGATCAATAAGGTTATTTCCAACTGCCAGTATTTTCCCTCCACCGATTAATATATCTGTTTTTCCCAAATACTCAGGTGCATAAACATCGGTTTTCTCAATAAGTGTCATAATTTCTATTGTTTTGGATCTAATCATCCAATTACTTCTATATTTTCAATAGACAAGAGCTTAACTCCTGTACAATTTCGATTTGGCAACAAACCAGGGATTCAATAAATCAGGCTTGTTATAATTCAAGGGAGTATCATCCAGCTTAAAAACAGACCCGCCAGATTCGACAATAATTATATGACCAGCTGCAATATCCCATTCCATTGTAGGTCCCATTCTGGGATAAACATCCGCTTTCCCCTCTGCTATAAGGCACAATTTTAATGAGCTACCTGCAGGTACTAAATCTATTTTCTCACCCTTTCCCTTAAGTTCCTTGATAAAAACTTCAGTTTCTTGTGAAAGATGTGAGCGACTGGCAACGACCTTTACCCCCTCACCTTTCCTTTGATCAGGCA
>JAYEGO010000006.1:0-6305 GCA_034659155.1 Bacteroidota bacterium
TTGGCAGGGTTTGATATTACATCTTATAAATGGGGCGAAAAGTAAAGATTTATTTAAATGCCATTTTAGGCGATTTGTGTCTGTTTAACAGAGATTTAATTACGCAACATATCACTCTATATATAAAAGGCATTCTTACACAGCCATTACAGGGCATATGCTAAAACGGCAAGGCTTACATGGGTTCCTTCAATTTCCAGAATTGGATAGGCGCAGGCTTCAATAGTTGAACCTGTGGTTAAAACATCATCTACCAACAAAATATGTTTCCCTTTTAAGGATTCCGGGTCTTTCAGTTTAAAAATTCCCTCCACGTTTTCCCAACGCTCATATCTGCTTTTATTTGTTTGTGTGGGGTTAGCCTTTGCCCGGTAAAGCTGTTTAGTATTCAGTGACTTGCCCAGGTTTTCTGCAAGACCTTGAGCAATCCATTCACTCTGATTAAACCCTCTTTTTCGTTTCTTTCGAGAATGCAGCGGAACGGGTATTATTTCATCCACCAAACTAAACTTTGTGTGTTTCAACTCTTGTCCGAAAAGCTTCCCAAGTCCCAGGCCTAATTCTTTTTGACCTTTATATTTAATATTATGTATAAGATTTTTAAACTTGCTTCCCTTTTCAAAAAAATAATATGCTGTTGCATTTTCAACATTTATCCTTCCCCATAAAGATTGTGCAACCGGGTTATTTTCATGATTATGAAAATTCGTTTTTGGCAATTCAAGTAAACATTGTGTACAAATAAACTTCTCATTCATTACCATCGAGGTTCCACAAGCAGCACAGGATCGGGGAAATACTAAATCAAAAAATAGACTTATAAATTGAAACTTAGCCATTTAAAAGTGTGTTGTTTAGAGAATATACTCTACTGTGAATTAATTCACAGCAGAATGTGCCCTTCAAATTTACCATCATAACTTACAAAAAATGGCGGTCTTTATCAACATACAAGAGAAATGAATTGTATATCAAACAGTAAAGTATTTTGATTTTTGTATTTTTAAGGTGCCAATTTTAATGGAATTTTTCGATGCGTTTTTTGCTTACATTTCTATCCTTCTTATTCATTCAGGGCGTTTATTGTCAGTCTGAAATGCCTTCTTTCTCTCAACTAAATGTTGAGGATTTTTACATTCGGCTTAATACTGAAACAAACAAACTTATTCTTGATGTCCGGCCATACAGGGCTTTTAAAAAAGAACATATTCCGGGGTCAATTTCGGTTAATGACAGAAAGACTCTTTTTACATTAACTGACACTCTTGATCTTGAAATTTATTTGTTTGTTTATTGCGATGACTATTCAAGAAGCCTTGAGGTATGTCAAATACTTCAGGAACAGAGTTTTCAAAACATTTATATGTTAAATGGAGGATTCATCGAATGGAAAAAGCGGAAATTTGAGGTATACCAGAAAAAATCCTGGTTAAAAAAAAGAAATTTGTAAAAGATTATACTTCAAGGGGGGTTTGTAGAATAAGCAATTGTTCTCCCGGAAAACCTTCTGCCATATGAATACTTGTTTTTTCATCAATCTTGCCCTGCAATAAAGACAACAATTCAATAAGCTTTTTCTTGTTGCTGTTTACTTTTTGTTTCTGTTTGGAAAGGGGAATTTCCTGATTCAGGTTTTTCGATAAGAGGTTTGCACATTTTTGCATCTCCATTTTCTTCCCTGCCCAACACAAATTGAAATTTTTATTGTCTTTTTTAGTCTCTAATTGTAAAATCAAATCATTGTCTTTTTTGCCTTTTTCCATACAATCTGTCAACACTATTTCAAGAATTGCATTTATGTAGAACTCTGGTTCTTTTACTTTGAAAAAAAATGATTGATCTAATAAATTAAAAAATGAAAAAAGGTTTTTTTCTTTTAGTACAAGTAAAGAATCTGCATTTGTTTTAAGAAGGAAGCCAAACTGATGGCCCTGAAACACATTTTTATATAAACGCACGTCCTCCAGTCCTTGAAATTCAGGAAAATTCTGATCAGTATCAGGTTCATTTATATTGGTTTCCATAGAAAAATACGACTGTTTATCATCCAATCGCTCAAAATTATACTGAATCTTATTGCCCGATTTTCTTGCTACTTCAATAAGACCCAGCCCGGCACCCCCCAATTTAGACAAAATTGTATCTCTGAGTATTCTTTTATATTCAACATTTAGTTCTTCGACTGAAGTTTGATTTAATTCGTCAATTTTCGATTTTAAAGCTTTTACTGAAGAATTGTCCAGCACATTTCCTAAAGCAATATTAAACCTGCCCTTTTTTTGTCTTATTGAAAAAATTTCTCTGGGAAAAGAATTTGTCTTTTTTCCCTTGTAATGATGGCGATTTACATTCTGAATGCACTCAACAAAAATGTAAAATGCCCTTTTTCTAATTTTCATGTCTACCTTACTGTTGCCAATAACAACTTCTGCAAGAGGAATAAGAGCATCATTGATTTGATCTGAAAAATTACCATAATAAATAAAAGACAAATCGTTTGTTGTCTCCTGTTTAAACAGGTCGATTTTATTTCTATTTATTGTGATTTTACCCTGGATCATATACAAATTTCTAGAGGCAATTAAAATTAAGCATATTTTACTAAAACCGACAACTTACAAATCAAAAAAATTATTAAAAAAAACAGATTCAAACAAAATTACAGCGATTTAATCCGGAAAATGTATCCATTTTCTCTTTATAAACCTAACTGTTTTGCTACAACAACGTATCCTGTGGATTTTTCATCTTATTACAAGAACGCTTTAATTTTGGATTTGGTTGCATGAATGAAGTAAAATCGAATAAATGATTTCATGCATTTGGAAATATATATTGCAAAAAAAGCCCCAAACAGGGCTTTTTTTTATACTTAACGGAAAGGTATGAATCCTTAAATTATAGTTTATTTTTATTAATTGTTATGTTTTCTTTATCCATAACAGAGCGATAAAACATCCTAATCAACTACTGCCCCAAACAATTTCATTACTTTTTTTTGAATTATAATGGTCAAACGATACATTACAGGTACTATAATAAGGGTAAGGAAGGTGGCAAATGAAAGGCCAAATATTACTGTCCAGGATATTGGCCCCCAAAAAGCTACCATATCTCCTCCAATATAAAACTGGGGATCATAGCTACTTAACATGGATGCAAAATCAAGATTTAGGCCAACTGCTAAAGAAATAAGACCCATAATCGTAGTTATGGCGGTAAGCAATACCGGTCGTAACCTGGTTCTTCCTCCCTGCACAACACAGGCGGTAGCTTCGTCAACAGGCAGGAATGCGTTTTCCGCTAGCCCAAGTTCTTTTCGTTTTCTTTTCTTAAGTAGTTCAACATAATCAACTAAAACTATTCCATTGTTTACAACAATTCCGGCAAGGGACACTATACCAATACCCATCATCACAACGATGAAATCCATTTTAAAAGTGGCAATTCCTCCAAATACTCCTATTGTGCTAAATAAAACTGTTACTATAATAATCAGAGGTTTGATCACTGAATTAAACTGGGTAACCAATATCATAATTATTAATACTACTGCAATCATCATTGCCCTGGCAAGAAAGGCTGTTGATTCTGCCTGCTCTTGCTGCTCTCCTGTAAACTCATATTTAAAGTCTTCCGGCATTTCAAAACCGGCAAGATTATGGGCAATTTGTTGATTTATACTTGTAGCATTAAACCCTTCGTTCACATTAGAAGATATAGTAATAACCCTTTTTTGTTCTTTTCTGTTTACTGCCCCATAGGTTGAACCGTATTCAATGGATGCAACCGCAGAAAGAGGGATTTTAATATCTGTACCATCTTCATGAAATAGAATTTCCTGGTTCATCAGAGAGGAAACATTATAACGGTATTCATCTTTAAGCCTGATAACAATTGGATACTCATCTTCTCCAACTTTAAAATCAGAAATTTCTTTTCCAAATAATGAGGTTCTGATATTCATAGCAATCTGGCTGGTACTAAGTCCAAATCTCCTTGCCTTGTTCCTGTCAATTCTTACAACCAATTCGGGTTTACCAACATCCAGGTCTGTTTTCAGTCCTTCAATTCCCGGGATGTGTGCATTTTCAATAAATGTTTTCAGCGAATCTGTAATTTTAATAAGCTCCTTGAAATTTTCTCCACTTACTTCAATATTAATGGCTTTTCCGGCAGGTGGCCCCATGCTTGATTTCCCAAACGATATTAAAACACCAGGATATTTGCCAATGAATTTTTCACTTAAGCGAGCCATAACAGAGGAAGTGTTTTTCCCGTTTCGATACTGAAAATCAACAAAATCTATTGTCGTAATAGACTTATGTGCTTCATCTCCAATACTAAAATCATCGGGAGAGCCCTTCCCCACCGTGGTTAGAATTGATTTTATTATTTCTTTATCAGGTTCAAGAACCTTAATCAAATCATTTTCAAGCTGAACAGCAAATGTGTCGCTGGCATAAATGCTTGTACCAATTGGGTGTTCTGCAATAATACTAATATAGCTTGGATCTGAATCGGGAAAAAACCCAATTTCTGAACCTCTTGCAAGAAAAAAAGCAATAGTTAATACCAGCATCATAATCGTGCCAAAAAAGGCTAACCATGGGTTTTTTCCTTTTAGGGTAAAACTCAGTATTTTTATATATAGCTGTTCAAGTCCGGGAAGAAATTTATTCTGAAACCAATAACCTATTTTGTGAAAAATCAATACATCTAATAGCAATATAATAGCTATTGCTACAGATAGGTTTGCAATTGTATAAGATTTTGCAATAAAAGCAAGAGTCCCAATAATAAGTAAAACCACCGTTGCTATCAGGCTTTTCTTATGTCCGGGTTTCTTATTATTATTTTTCATGCTAATAAACCTGGCTGACAAAACCGGAATAATAACAAGTGCCACAAAAAGGCTTGAGGTCAAAACGATTATCAGGGTTATTGGAAGTGCTTTCATAAATTCTCCAGTCTGGCTTTTCCAGAATGCAAGAGGGAGAAAGGCTGCAAGAGTTGTTATGGTCGAAGCAATTATGGGCCCTGCTATTTCGCCAACAGCTTTTTTGGCTGCAAGTATTGGTGGATGCCCTGATGAAATATACCGGTATATATTCTCAACCACCACTATAGCATTGTCAACTAACATACCCAATGCAAGAATAAGCGCAAATAATATGATCATGTTAATGGTGTAGCCCAGAAAACCAAGAACAATAAAACTGGTAAACATAGACAAAGGGATGGCCAGGCCAACAATAAGAGCATTTCTTGAACCTAAAAAATAAAAAAGAACAAAAACCACAAAGATAATTCCCATGACCATGTTGTTGACCAGGTTGCTGAGTTGTTTTCGCACCATGTCTGACTGATCATTGGTATAATCTATTTTAAGATTTGCGGGAAGAATATTTCCGGCCTGAATTTCCTCCATCATTGCAAAAATCTGATCCGTAGCATTCAGGAGGTTTTCACCACTCTTTTTGATCACCTGCAAAGAAGCAACCGGTTTTTGATCTAAACGAGCAAAATTTGTTGGATCTTCAAAACCCATAATAACATCTGCTACATCTTCCAAATAAACGATTTCGCCTTCCTCTCGTTTTATAATCACTTTACTAATATCCTCAACATCAACAAATTCCCCAAAAACTCTTATGGATCTTTGGAAATTTCCCTGAATCAATTCACCTCCGGAAACTGATAAATTCTCTGATGTTACTGCTGTTTCTATGTCAAAAAAGGAAACATTGTGGGCTTGTAGTTTAATCAGGTCAATATTTATTTTTACCTCTTTGTCATTCAGTCCTTTAATGTCTACTCTTGATATTTCAGGAACGGTTTCCACCCGGTCTTGTAAAAGCTCGGCATAATCTCTAAGCTCTTCATTGCTAAAGTCTCCTGAAAGATTAATATAAATGATTGGGAACTCTGAAAGATCAATGTCAATTACATTTGGGTCGGTTAATAAATCGTTGGGAAGTTCGTTTTTAGCTTTATCTACAGCATCTTTAACGTCGCTTATGGCCTTGTCTAAATCTATGTCAAAATTAAATTCGGCAGTTATGAAAGAAATATCCTGCAAAGAATTTGAGCTCAATGATTTTATTCCATTTACTGTTTCAATCTCCTTTTCAAGGGGGCGGGTTATTAAATTTTCAATATCTGCAGGAGCATTTCCGGGATAAATGGTTTGAATCATTACTGTAGGAAAAGCAACTTCAGGAAACAATTCTTTCGGGAGGTTATTAAATGAAATTATTCCAAAAAGAATAATGGCAAGAGTTAGTAAAAAAACCGTGTTATTG
>JAYEGO010000007.1:0-6292 GCA_034659155.1 Bacteroidota bacterium
ACCTCCCCTTGAGTAGTATTGGCCGTGGTATCAAAGCCATAAGTTAAAGTGGAATCCTGTACATAAGACCACCCTGTTTCATCAACAATAGCAGGTCCTAGTCCGATTTCACCAATCAGGTCAACCGGGACTGCATTGGCCAGGACTTTATCGTCGGATTTCAACAATGCCATGGCATCGTTTCCATTCATATAAGTGGGAGAGGGATAATCACCATCCAACATATCTGCCAGTAATTGAAGTTCAGGATCACATTTAGTGGAATATTGATTGTCTTCGGTTTGTCCATTGACGAAAACAAAAACATCATGTGGCAAAAGGAATCCTTCCAATTGAGTAACTCCGCCACTGGTATAGTTGGAGGAGCCATTGCTATACCTGGCTATCCAGTACTTGCTCAAATCAATAATTTGGTTAGTTGGGTTATAAACCTCAAGGGCTTTGCTGTTGTTTGATCCCTCCACGTATTCTGAAAAAAACAGGTCGGAGCAATCTGACTGTGCCATCAGGTAAATAGAGGAAAAGGGAATGATAAAAAGGAGTAATAGTTTTTTCATATTATTATGGAATTTAGTTACGGAAAAAAAGGGTTTAAATTTAGTAAAAATGAAGCACATTAATTGCATCATTTTTTAAACTTTTCTAATTTGATGATAGCTGGGCAAATTATAGTTTTTTATTGACCCCCTGCCTGCCAGCAGGCAAGGCTTTCAGGGATCAGTTACAGGATTGCTTGTGTCCGCCCCTTACTGCGCCTACCATAGCAATGATTGCGAAGGCAGGCCGGGACGGTTATTCAAATTCAGCCACTTCGTTGCAAAACCTCATGATCCGTGCCGTAGAAGAAAAAGGAGGGGAATTTTTGTGTTTTTTTAATGGTTAAGATATTCTTAAATTATTCAGACTGCAAAGCAGTCTTCATGCTATTTTACTACGCAAAATGGTCTCTTCCTTTTTTGAAGGAGGAGTACCCCATTCTGATAGGGCGGGATTATGTGTAAAGGCTTCAGAATGGGGGGAGGTGGTTCTTCTTAAGTTGATGCGTATGCCAGATAGGGGCTAAATAATAGTTTAAAGAGAAGGCATTTCATAATTCATGAACAGGCCTTTTTCTTTGATTTTCTCCAGATCCTGGACACTGTCCACCGAAAATGAATCAATGTCAGTGACTGCAGTGTGTATTTTATAACCCGATTCCAGCCATCGCAATTGTTCAAGTGATTCCGCCTGTTCGAGGATGGTTTTATTCAAGTTTGAAATTTCCAGAAGGATGTTTGGTCTGTATCCATACATTCCAACATGCTTATAAAAGCTATGCTTCTTTAACCAATTTTCCTGATTTTCATTTTGAATATAAGGAACCGGACTTCTGCTAAAATATAAAGCAAAATTAAGTTTGTCAAGAACCACTTTTGGTTGATTGGGATTCATTAATTCTTCCTGATCTTTGATTAGTTTTACCAGAGTACCGATCTGTATGCTGTCTTTTTTAAAAACGGATATTAATTGCCTGATCTGTTCCGGGTCAATAAAAGGTTCATCTCCCTGGATGTTAAGTACAATATCGAAACCTACAGAATGGTCTTCCTCATAACTTACCAGGGCCTCTGCACATCTGTCTGTCCCGGTGTTATGTTTTGAGTCTGTCATAAGGGCAATACCACCAAAAGATTCCACTTCATTTTTTATTCTTTCATCATCGGTAGCTACAACAATGTAATTCAGGACTTTTGAAGATTGCTCCCAAACCCTTTGGATCATGGTTTTGCCATCAATTTTGACCAGGGGTTTCCCCGGGAATCTTGAGGATTGAAAACGAGCAGGGATTATGCCTAATATATCCATTACAAAGAATTCAGATTATTGTGATGCTAAATAAATAGTTCAAATGAAGTATCCTGTCTGACAAATTTACAAATATCAAACACATAAAAAACCTAAATGATAGAAACCCCCGGGATAAGTATTTCAAAAGTCCTTAAAATTTAGCTAATTTCGCAATATTATTGAAGCTTAATACTAGAAATGGAAGAAGTTCAGAAGATAAAACAAAGATTTAGCATTGTAGGTAACTTTCCTGGTTTAAACCGGGCCATTGATATTGCAGTTCAGGTTGCTTATACTGATTTATCTGTACTTATTTCGGGTGAAAGTGGCAGTGGAAAGGAAGTGTTTCCCCAGATCATTCACAGTTTTAGTTCGAGAAAGCATGGGAAATATATTGCTGTGAACTGCGGGGCCATTCCTGAAGGCACAATCGATTCTGAATTATTTGGACATGAAAAAGGTGCTTTTACAGGAGCAATTGACAGTCGTAAAGGATATTTTGAGGTTGCAAACGGTGGAACCATATTTCTTGACGAGGTGGCTGAACTTCCCCTGTCTACTCAGGTTCGATTGCTCAGGGTTCTTGAAACCGGAGAGTTCATTCGCGTAGGATCGTCCAGTGTTAAGAAGATAAATGTTCGGGTAATTGCAGCTACAAATATAGATATAATTAAAGCTATCCAGAATGGTAAATTTCGCGAAGACCTCTATTACAGGCTTAATACTGTACCTATACATGTTCCCTCTTTAAGGGAAAGGGGAGAAGATATTTCGTTATTGTTCCGGAAATTCGCAAGAGATTTTGCAGACAACTATCGCATGCCACCTATTGTTCTTAGTCCTGAAGCCAAAACTGTTCTTGAAAATTATCGATGGCCCGGGAATATCAGACAGCTTAAGAATATTGCTGAACAGGTATCTATTATTGAGGAAAACAGGGAGATTGATGAGGCTAAAATCAGAAAATACCTTCCCGATTATCAGAATGCGAAACTTCCGGCCCTGATTCAAAAAGTAGATCAGGAATCATTTTCCACGGAGAGAGAGATTCTTTATAAGATCTTGTTTGACATGAAAAGTGATATGAACGATCTGAAGAAACTGGTTGTTGACTTACTTCAGAACGGTAACAATGAATCTGATTTGCATGAGACGCACGCATCAACTGTGCAAAAACTTTATCAGAGTATAGACAAACAGCCGCCGGATATTCCACATGAAATTGAGGTGCAAAAAGAGCAGGATCCAAACATACAGGACACAGAAGAAATTATCGAAGAATCATTATCTCTTGAGGAAAAGGAGATAGAAATGATTACAAGGGCACTGGAAAAGTACCATGGCAAAAGGAAGCAGGCCGCAGTTGAATTGGGAATTTCAGAACGTACTCTTTACAGGAAGATTAAGGAATATGGATTGAATTAGTTGAAAAATTGATGCTTTTTAAGAAAAACACGCAATTCAGAATTAAGAATCATTACCTGGTTTTATCAGGACTTATATTATTATATTTAGTAAACGGATGTAAGGTTAGTTATTCTTTTTCAGGTGCATCTATTTCACCGGAGGTAAAAACTGTAGCTGTACTGTTTTTCCCAAACCGGGCAACTATTGTCAATCCAACTTTAAGTCAGGATTTTTCAGATGCCCTCAGGGACAAAATAAGAGACCAGACTAACCTTGTTTTTATGTCGAGTAGTGGTGATGTGAATTTTGGGGGAGAGATAGTGGAATACCGGACAAGTCCATTGGCAATTACAGGAGACGACAAGGCTGCCATGAACCGCTTCACAATAGGTATTAGGGTCAAGTTTACCAATGTTATTGACCCTGAGCAGGATTTTGAGAAAGTGTTTAGCAGGTACCAGGATTATGATAGTTCTCACAACCTGAGTGATGTAGAAGAAGATTTGGTAGTAGTGATTTTAAAACAAATTACGGAGGATATTTTTAATCAGGCATTTGTGAATTGGTAATGAACCGGGAAGAATTCATATCGTATTTAAGAAATCCTGCGAGCCTTGACAAAAAGAGTTTGCCTGAAATCAGTGAGCTGGCTGAAGAATTTCCGTTTTTTCAATCCGGACACCTTCTGTTTCTGAAGAATTTGCACAATTTAGATCATATTCGTTTTGGTAGCCAGTTAAAAAAGTCTTCCTCCATTATATCAGACAGAGAGCGTTTATATGACTTGCTTTTCCCTGTTACAGAGATGGGAATAGGATTGCCTGTTGAGAGCAGAAATGAAGTGGAAGTTCCCGAAGTTGTTCCTCCAGAAACCATTACAAAACCTCTTGTTGAGAAGGTTGAGGAAAATGATTTGCCAGAAAAATCTCAAAAATCTGACTTTCCCGGGAGTTTAGAAGAAGAAAAAAAGCTAAAGCAGGAAGTAGCAAGTGAGACACCTCAAATAAAGAAAGATATTGATTCTGGTAAACCAGTATCTGCTGGAGATTTAAGGGAGCAGGTTGAAAGGCGTCTTGCTGAAATCCGCGGAGAAAATTTTCCGGAATTGAAAACAACAAAATCAGAGCTGGAAGAAGATTTGAGTGAAGCAGAAGAATTACTCCTTTTGGGTGATGAGAAAGAAGTGGATGATATTTATGATAATCCTGAATACTTGCCTGAAGCGGAACTCGAAGATGTTATATATAAGGAGGATTTTCTTCTGGATCTTGATTATCCGACAGATGCGGAAGGTGCTGAAAATGAAGAAAATACTCCCGGAAATCATGAAGGAGAAGATACCACACTTTCTTCTGAAGTTGAAACAGAACGCAAAATTGAATCCGGAGAGATTAAAGACAAACCAGACTTGAAAGGAGAAATTCATTCTTTTGAATCCTGGTTGAACTTGCTTAGAACTATGCCGTCTGATGGAGGAAAAGAAAAGCCTTCACAGGATGTGAAAAAGCCTGCTTCAAGTCAGCGAGAGATCATTGATAAATTCATCATGGAAAATCCACGAATTCAACCAAACCATGATGATGAGGATGAGAAAGAAGATATGTCAGCAGAAAGTATTACAGACAAGGATGGCCTTTTTACGGAGACTCTGGCAAATATTTATATCAAACAAGGGTATTATTCCAAGGCAATTTTTTTCTATCAGGAATTAAGTTTGAAGTTTCCGGAAAAAAGTATTTACTTTGCAGGTCGAATTAAGGAGATAGAAAAAAGAATTAACAAACTCTAAATCAAGAGAAAATGGGCTTATATACATTATTTTCAGTGTTGATAATTATTGTAAGTATTTTATTGATACTTGTTGTTTTGGTTCAGAATTCTAAAGGAGGAGGTCTTGCAGCAAACTTTTCAGCATCAAATCAGGTTATGGGTGTTCGAAAGACTACAGATTTTCTTGAGAAAGCAACCTGGACCCTGGCAGTTAGCCTGCTTGCATTAAGTTTAATGGCCAGCGCAGCAATACCCAGAGGTGGTGGAGAAAAAAACTCAAGAATCCAGGAGCAAATTGACAGGGCTATAGATCCTTCCCAGATACCAAATCTGCCCACTGCCCTTCCCCCTGATGGGAACTCCAATCCTGAATAGGACTTAATTAAAAAAAATCAATGTCAGTCTGTCATAATAAGGCTGACATATTTTTTATCTTAAAAAATATGCCAATTCGTCTAAATGGCAGATTATGTGCAGTTTGCATGGCGGGATTTGATATGTAAGGGAAAGAGCTTATTTAGAGGGCTGTTATTCTGTCCACTAAAAATATAAAAAACTTCTGGTTTTCGCTTTGGCATAGAATATGATAAAAGCTCAGGGTATTAATTGATATAAAAACCTAAATAAAATTTGTCTGATATGAGTAAAATTAAAATTAAGCCATTGGCCGACAGGGTACTTGTTGAGCCCCAGGCAGCTGAAGAGAAAACCACAAGTGGTATTATTATTCCTGATTCAGCACAGGAAAAGCCACAAAACGGGAAAGTTGTAGCTGTAGGTACCGGTACTGCTGATGCAAAGATGGAAGTGAAAGTGGGAGATATAGTTCTTTACGGGAAATTTTCCGGGACCGAAATTAATGTGGAAGGGAAAGACTATTTAATCATGAACCAGTCTGATATTCTTGCAGTAATTTAGAATTATTAAAAAATATTTAAAATTAAAATAAACTAAAAAATCTAATAAAATGGCTAAAGAACTTAAATTTAATATAGAAGCAAGAGACCTGTTGAAAAAGGGTGTGGATGTTCTTGCAGATGCGGTAAAGGTAACTCTGGGACCAAAAGGTAGAAATGTTATTCTGGATAAGAAATTTGGTGCTCCCCAGATTACTAAAGATGGGGTAACTGTTGCCAGGGAAATTGAAATTGAAGATGCTTTTGAGAATATGGGTGCGCAGATGGTTAAAGAAGTGGCTTCGAAAACTGCTGATGATGCAGGTGACGGAACAACTACTGCCACTGTACTTGCTCAAAGTATTATTGATGTAGGACTGAAAAATGTAACC
>JAYEGO010000008.1:0-6282 GCA_034659155.1 Bacteroidota bacterium
TTAATGAGTTTCATTTTCATCATAAAAAAACCGATGGTCCTGTGGCCAGGGTGCAATATATTATTGATATAAATAATTATGCATCATGTACAGGAAAAAGAATATTTCTTCCCCTGAATTTATTGAACCGGATGGACTATGTACCCCCAAGAAATTCTGACAGGAAAAGAAATGTAGTTCTAAATTTCCCATTCATTGATATTGATTCGATTCGTTTTATCCTTCCGGAGGGTTATGAAATTGAATCATCGCCGGAGAATTTTGAGTTTAAAACCAGGTTTGGGGAATATACAGCAAGTGTAGAGGTCAGTGGAAGGAATGTGCTTTATGTTCGTAAACGGAAAAAAAATAAAGGTGTTTTTCCGGCTGACTCCTATGATGAATTCAGAGCATTTTACAAAAAGATCTCTAAAGCTGATAAGACCAAACTGGTGCTTGTGCAGACTGAAGAATAAGTAAAAACAGGGATCATTAAGAAAAGATGTAATGCAGAAAAATAGCTTACACTTGAATTATGCCTGAAAGGCATAAACGTATTAGCATAGGGCGATAAGCCCTATGGACTAAACAGGAACAAATGTTTTAGGACTGAAGGTCCGACAGGTAATAAATATTTAACACGATAATTTACAGATTTGCCAGCAAAAATATACATGTCGGACTTTCAGCCCTACTTTTCTTATATTTACAAAACCATAGGACTTCGTCCTATGCTAATACAGGTAGCTCTTTCAGAGCTATATAATTCCTGAATTATTGAGTAATATATGAATGCAAAATACAATAAAACCTAATTTATAAACGGCACGAGAAAAAAATAAATTATTTCGAAAAGTGGTGAAAACAAGAAAAAATTTCTGCGTAAATCAGCGATATCAGCGTGAGATTCTCCTCTCACCACTCTATTTCACCGGTCGTGCAATGGTTCCTTCGTATTTTGTATATCCCTTGCCCGTCATCACCGACATTTTAGGCTTTTCCCTGCGCCTCATTGTTGCACAACCTGTTTCTCCCAATTTATTTATGGCTATGAATTTTTCTCCGGGCAGATAATCAGAACCAATGCTCTTATATTTATCAATTATCATTTCCAGTGCGTCCTCACATGCCTCTTGTGGTGTACGACCATCTTTCATGCGTAAAACCATGAAATATGAAGCAAGAGACTTGAGCACATCTTCACCTCTTCCGGTGGCTCCTGCAGCTCCCACTTCATTGTCAACATAAAGGCCGGCACCAATGATAGGAGAATCTCCTACCCGTCCGGGGATCTTATAACTCCATCCACTGGTGGTTGTTATTCCAGAAACATTTCCATTCATGTCAACTGCCAATACATTAGTGGTTCCATAATGAAATTCTTCTTCAGGGAAACCTTCCCAATAGGATTCTAATTTGGCTTTATCCCTCAAATGGGCAGGTGGCCCCCAGACATCATTTTCACTCTGGTTTTCTTTCCACCTAAGCCAGGTCTTCCGTGCTTTTTCGGTGAGAAGATCTTCTTCTTTAAAACCCCACTTTTTGGCAAAATCAAGTGCTCCCTGCCCAACCATCAACACATGATCTGTTCTTTCCATTACTACCCTGGCAACCGATGCGGGGTTCTTTATATTTTCCAGGCAGGCAACTGCCCCGGCATTATAGGTCTTTCCATCCATTATAGAGGCATCCAGTTGCACAATTCCATTTTCATTGGGTAAGCCTCCATAGCCAACACTTGTATCTTCAGGATCCAGTTCAATGATATTTGCCGCTTTTTCAATGGCATCAAGAGCAGTTCCCCCACCGGCCAGAATTTTCCAACCTGCCTCCATAGCGTTTTGTCCGGTTTTATTGGCATGACTGGTAACAATCATTGGCATAATGCCTTTTTTTTGTGCTCCAAAAGCAGGCATATACTTAAGAAGTAAAGCTCCTGTGCTTAATGATACCGTTTTGTTGAAAAAGTTACGACGAGAAATACGTGATGACATAATGCTTCCTCCAGAATTTAAATGGTTAATAACAAAGAGCAGGAAATTACAAAAAAGCAATTAGAGAAACAATAATAATTGAAGAAGGCTAAGGCTAAGGCTAAGGTAATATGTAGTAAAAAGTGCAATGTTGGAAGTTCAGTAGTATTTTCAACATCCAACGTTCAATATCAACATCCAACGTTCAAAATTGGAAGTTGGAAGTTGAAAGTTCGATGTTTGAAGTTCTTCCTAAACTTTCCTTAGCCTTAGCCTTAGCCTTAGCCTTCTTCTACTTATTCCTCTTCCCCCATGTATCTCTCAAGGGTACGGTACGATTAATGACTAATTTTTCTGGCGAGGAATCAGGATCTACGCAAAAATATCCCAGCCTTTGAAACTGAAGATTTTCAAAATGCTTAACCGTATTTAAAGAGGGTTCGAGTTTTGCACCGGTAATAATTTTAAGTGAGTCAGGATTTAAGAAATCTTTAAAATCCTGGTCTTTTTTTCCTCCCGGGTCTTCATCATTAAAGAGCCTGTCATACAGGCGCACCTCTGCGTTTAATGCATGTGCAGCAGAAACCCAGTGAAGCGTTCCTTTTACCTTGCGGGTACTTCCGCTACCACTCTTTGTTTCAGGATCGTAAGAGCAGATTAGCTCCTCAATTTCACCCTTTTCATTTTTTATCACTTGTTCACATTTAATGATATACGCAGATTTTAGTCGTACCTCTCTGCCCGGAGCCAGGCGAAAATACTTATTGGGAGGATCTTCCATGAAATCATTACGTTCTATGTATATCTCACGACTAAAAGGAAGAGTACGGCTACCCATACTTTCATCTTCAGGATTGTTAATGGTTTCTATTTCTTCAGTTTTTCCTTCGGGATAATTTTTCAGAATAACTTTTATTGGATCAAGAACCGCCATTACCCTTGGTGCTTTTTTATTCAAATCTTCCTTGACACTATGTTCCAATAAGGCTACATCAATCACATTATCCCTCTTTGCAACTCCGATTTTATCAGAGAAATTCCGGATAGATTCGGGAGTATATCCTCTGCGGCGTAATCCTGATATAGTAGGCATCCTTGGATCATTCCAGCCCATTACCAGTTTTTCATTAACCAGTTCTAAAAGCTTTCTTTTACTCATAACCGTATAACTCATATTCAGTCGGGCAAATTCAGTTTGGTAAGGACGAATACCGGTTTCATACAATTGATCCAGGAACCAGTCATAAAGCGGTCTGTGAACTTCAAATTCAAGGGTACATATTGAATGTGTGATCTCTTCAATATAATCTGATTGACCATGAGTAAAATCATACATTGGATAGATGCACCATTTGTCCCCGGTACGATGATGAGACTTATGAAGAACACGATATAAGATGGGATCACGCATATGCATATTGGGAGATGACATATCAATTTTTGCCCTGAGGATTTTTTCTCCTTCTTTGTATTTCCCCTCTTTCATTTCTCTGAAAAGTCTCAGGTTTTCTTCTGCACTTCTGTCCCTGAAAGGACTGTTTTGTCCCGCTTGAGTTGGACTTCCTTTTTGCTTTGCAATTTCATCTGCTGAAAGTTCATCTACATATGCTTTCCCCTTTTTGATCAATTTTTCTGCCCATTCATAAAGTTGATCAAAATAATCTGAAGCATATTTTGGCTCTCCTTCCCAATCAAAACCCAGCCATTTTACATCCTCCATTATTGAGTTTACATATTCTTTTTCTTCTTTTTCGGGATTGGTATCATCAAACCTGAGATTGCATTTTCCCTTATATTTTTGAGCCAACCCGAAGTTTAGGCAGATTGACTTTGCATGCCCAATGTGTAAATATCCATTTGGTTCGGGAGGAAAGCGGGTATAAACAGCTCCATTATTTTTTTTGTTTCGGATATCCTCCTCAATCATACTCTCAATAAAGTTCAGAGACTTTTCTTCCTTAGGTTCATTCATTTCTTCAGACTTTGATTTTTTATTTTCGTTGCTCTCTCCAAAGGATGGATTATACTTATATATGCAACTGATTCCCATTTTTATGATTTTATGCTGTAAAAATACAAGGATTTCTTGATTGCAATGATTATTTTTCACTTGAAATGGCAAATAACTATATTTGGATTCAGTTTATTTTGAGTTATTGATCATTTATGTCCTACTAATGTATGAAATCAACTCTCATTTTGTTAAACCTCTACGAGGTATATGTTCAGAAGG
The DNA here is from genome assembly GCA_034659155.1 of Bacteroidota bacterium. GTDB lineage: Bacteria > Bacteroidota > Bacteroidia > Bacteroidales > VadinHA17 > JAYEGO01. Next base: position 4,186 of record JAYEGO010000008.1, read on the forward strand.
GGATTCTTTTTTCTACAATACTAAATCTCCTACGGAGAATTTCCGCGTAGCGGATAAACTAATTTGTTTATGACTCTAGTGGTTATTTATTGTAAGTTAAAATGAGAAGAGGCAAATTATGAGCAAGATTCAAATAGAAAACATGGAATTTTATGCCTATCACGGGCATTTTAAGGAAGAGCAGATAGTTGGAAACAAATTTCTTGTGGATCTTGAGATGGAAACAGATATGATAAAAGCATCTGAAAGTGATGATTTAGCTGATGCAGTAAACTACCAGATGGCCTATCATCTTGTAAAGCAGGAAATGGAGAAAAAATCACACCTTCTTGAAAATATTGCCCGCAGGATACTGGATGTACTTTTTAAGGAATTGGATGGCATCAAAGAAGCGAGTGTAAAAGTGTCAAAAATGAATCCCCCTGTTGGTGGTAAAATGGATTGTGTAAGTGTTACACTTGGAAGAAATAGCTCAGGGGATTATTTCTAAAGTCGCAAGCCTGCAGTTGTACTCGTCTGACCACTGATGGTTACAACCCGTAGATAGATATATCTTTTTACTTGATGAATTAACTAATAGTGGTCTGACGAGTTTTACTCCCAATCCACTAGCGGGGACCTGTAAAAATCAACTTCCAACAGATCCAATAATTTCGAATGTTTCCCCAGCCTCAAGCTGTATTCTTCCCAGTCAGGGGGCTCAATAGCCGCCCATCCAATTTCAGCATGCCCTATTAATCTTGGGAATGCCATGTATTCAATATCATCAAGAGTTTGAATAGTTTCTGACCACAGAGGTGATTCAATTCCCAGGATATCATCCCTGCTTATTCCGGGAAGCAAAGTTTCCGGGTGCCAGGCATATGCACTGTCTACCTCGTTATAGCCTGCCCAATGTAATCCTAAAGGAGAGTTAGTATCATACTGCATATCGAGATAACACTTTTTTGCCGGAGACAAAATTATTTTCACTCCCTGGCTAACTGCCCGTTTCGCATTATCTGCTGACCCCCAATATTGGACTATTGATTCAGATTCCAGATTGGCATGTGTAATCTCATCCCATCCTATCATGATCTTGCCATGAGATTTGACAATCTCCTGAACCCTGTTAATAAAAGGAACATAATCCTCCAGGGCAGTAACATGCGATTCATCTCCACCGATATGAATATATGGTCCTGGTGTCAGGGAAGCAAGTTCACCAATCATATCATCAATAAACTCGTATGTGAGCTCATCACCGGTACACAATGTGCTAAAACCCACCTTTGTTCCTTCGTATAATTTTGTTGCTTTCTTATTACAATTTAATTCTGCGTATGAAGCAAGAGCAGCATTTGTATGTCCCGGCATATCAATTTCAGGTATTATTGCAATATATCTTTCGCTTGCATACTTAACTAAATCAATATATTCTTCCTGGGTATAAAAACCACCACCACCTCCTCCAACCTGTGTACTTCCTCCAATTTCAGTAAGTTTTGGCCATGACTTAATTTCGATACGCCATCCCTGGTCATCGGAAAGATGCAGATGAAGCACATTTAGTTTGTATAAAGAAATCAGATCGATATAGCGCTTTACATCCTCTACACAAAAGAAATGACGAGCCACATCCAGCATGGTGCCCCGGTATTCATATTCAGGATAATCCTTAATGCTTCCTGTAGGAATTCTCCAGGATTTCCTGGCAGAAATGATACTCTCTCCATTTTGAATAAGCAATTGCCGAAGTGTCTGTACTCCCCGGAATATCCCGGCAGGTTGTATAGCAGAAATAGTTATTTTTCTTTTGTCAATAATCAGGCTGTATCCTTCTTTATCAGGAATTGTTTCATCTTCAATAAGAATAAACTCTATAAGGCTTGAACCTAAATATTTTTTTCTCGATCTGAGCTCAAGATCTAATCCCGGATAGAAGGATAGTTCACTTAACAGATATCTTCCTATTCTCATTAATTCGTCATTCTCCTTCGGAACAAGAATATATGTTTTGGAATCAAAGTTAAAATAGCTACTATCCGCTGTCACTAACCGGGGTTTAGGGATAAGGCTATTGCTGGTAAGGTCACTTAAATCTTTTTCAGAGCACGA
>JAYEGO010000009.1:0-6276 GCA_034659155.1 Bacteroidota bacterium
TATTCTAATATTCCAATATTCCATCATTCCAGTTCTTATTTAAACTTATTCAGTTATGTTATTTAACAATATATTACCTGTAAAATAATTCTATATTTGTAGCGGGAAATATAATCCTAATACTAAACATAACTTAAATTACTTGAAATGAATAAGATAGGTCTTTTTTATGGCCCTGCAGGAGGCTCTGTTGAGAAGGTTGCAAACAAAATTTTGAAAATTCTTGGCAAAGACAAAATTGATGTGATTCATGTGCAGAATGCCGATTCCTCTGATTTCAATAATTATAAATATATAATTATGGGAATCTCAACTATTGGGGCCCATACCTGGAATCAGGACACACCATCCAAAGATTGGGATTGGTTTGTGAATGAATTGAACAAGGTGGACTATAGCAATAAAACCTTTGCACTTTACGGATTGGGTGACCATATTACATACGCCCGTCATTTTGTAGATTCACTCGGGATTCTTGGTAAAGAATTGCTAGGCCACGGAGCTAAGATCATAGGTCACTGTGATCCTGCTGATTATGAATTTATTGATTCAGAGGCTGTAATTGATGGCCAATTCATTGGATTGCCACTGGATGAGGACTTTGCCCATGAGGAAACCGATGCCAGGCTTGAGAAATGGCTGGATATTATATTAAAGGAATTTAAATAATATGCCTATTTTGAAAGCGGTCAGGAAACGATCGCTTTTTTTATCATACTAACAAAATGCGTGAAACAAATATAAATACCCCGATTGATTCTCAGGTAGTTCAGAGACTTGTAATGGAAAGTGGTTTGCCAAAAATTGGAAGAGGTACGATAAGGGAAATAGTCAGGCTGGTTAACCGAATTGAGGAAGCAACAGGTAATGAATTTGTAAGGATGGAAATGGGAGTACCAGGCCTTCCCCCAGCTCAAGCTGGCATAGAAGCGGAGATTGAGGCCCTGAAAAAGGGAGTGGCTTCTAAATATCCTATGATTGAGGGAGTTAAGGAGTTAAAGGAGGAAATATCACGATTTGTAAAATTATTTTTGAATCTTGATGTCAGTCCTGAAGGCTGTATTCCAACAGTTGGCTCTATGATGGGTTCCATGGCTGCATTCCTTGTTGCAAACAGGAATGATAAAACAAAAGAAGGCACTCTTTTTATTGACCCGGGATTTCCTGTACAAAAACAACAGGTTATGGTGCTGGGTCATGAATATTGTTCCTTCGATATTTATAAATACCGTGGAAAAAAACTCCGGGCAAAACTACTATCCTACCTTAAGACCGGTAAAGTTTCAAGTATATTATATTCCAATCCGAATAATCCTTCATGGATTTGTTTTACAGATGAAGAGCTGAAAATTATAGGTGAACTGGCTACTGAATATGATGTGGTGGTAATAGAGGATCTTGCATATTTTGGAATGGATTTTAGAAAAGATTTCTCCAGGCCCGGACAAGCTCCTTACCAACCTACAGTTGCCAATTATACAGATAATTTTCTGCTGCTTATTTCCAGCTCAAAGGCCTTTAGCTATGCAGGACAAAGGGTTGGGATGATGGTTATTGGGGATGAATTATTTTCCAGGAAGTATCCTGATCTTAAACGGTTTTACACATCAGATGGATTTGGATATTCAATTATTTACGGAGCTCTATACGCCTTGTCGGCTGGAGTATGTCATTCTGCACAGTATGGATTGACTGGCATATTGAAAGAAGTAAATGAAGGAAGATATAATTACAGGAGTGACGTGCTTGAATATGGAGAAAGAGCCAAAGTAATGAAGCAATTATTTGTGGATAATGGCTTCAGGATTGTTTATGATATGGACATGGACGAACCTATAGCAGATGGCTTTTATTTTACTTTTTCTTATACTGGATTCTCAGGAGTAGATCTTATTGAGGAGCTGCTGTATTATGGCATCAGTGCAATTTCCCTGGATATAACCGGTAGCGAAAGATCAGAGGGAGTAAGGGCCTGTGTTTCGCAGGTGCAAAAATCACAGTTTGGGATTTTAGAAGATCGTTTGAAAGCTTTTAATCGGGATCATACCTGATTTACTTTTCTGAAGTTTTTAAATACTTAAAAGATAAGCAGTGTTGAAAAATTATTATAGTTGATGATGGATATCATATGTCAGTGAGAGGGAAATAGCTACATTTGATTTTTTCAGATTATAATTTTGATCTATAAACTAACAAGATAAAATGGCAAAAGTTAAAGGGACTATTGTCGTGGATATTGAGAAGTGCAAAGGCTGTGAGATATGTGTTACAGCATGTCCAACAAGCGTGATATCCATGAGCGTTGAAGTGAATGGGAAAGGTTATCCTTATGCCTATTTGAATGATCCTGACGGATGTACCGGTTGTTCAAATTGTGCAATAGTATGTCCGGATGGGGTAATAACAGTTTACAGAAAAAAGATTGGGTGATATTAAATTATATCAAATAGAATGGAAGAGTATAAGTTAATGAAAGGAAATGAAGCGATTGCTGAAGCAGCAATCCGCGCAGGGACCGATGGCTATTTTGGATATCCAATTACACCGCAGAGTGAGGTGATGGAATATCTGATGGCTGAAAAACCTCATGAGCGAACAGGTATGGTGGTTTTGCAGGCTGAAAGTGAGGTTGCCTCTATTAATATGTTGTATGGTGGTGCCGCTTCCGGTAAGAAAGTATTTACCTCATCTTCTTCGCCAGGAATTAGCCTGATGCAGGAAGGGATCTCGTATATAGCGGGTGCAGAATTGCCATGCCTGATTGTTAATGTTGCCAGGGGAGGCCCGGGTCTTGGAACAATTCAACCGGGACAGGCAGATTATTTCCAGGCTACCAAAGGTGGTGGACATGGTGACTATAATCTTATTGTGCTTGCACCAGCTTCTGTTCAGGAGATGGCTGATTTTGTTAGTCTTTCTTACGACCTTGCTTTTAAATACAGGAACCCGGTAATGATCCTTTCAGATGGAGCTATTGGACAAATGATGGAGAAAGTGAAGTTCAAGGAGCAAGAGCCTCGCATGAAAACACCTCCAGACTGGGCTACTGTTGGAAAACCTGCCAGCAGGGGGCCAAATATCATTACTTCACTTGACCTGGATCCGGCAAGGCAGGAAAGGTTCAATCACAAGCTCCAGGAAAAATATAAAAAGATCAGGGAGGAAGAAATATTGTTTGAGGAGATTGATTGTGAGGATGCAGATTATGCCTTTGTGGCCTATGGCACCAGTGCCAGGATTTGTCAAAAGTCTATGCAGTTAGCCCGAGAAGAGGGCATAAAAATTGGATTGTTCAGACCTATTACCCTGTGGCCTTTCCCATATGAACAAATTGCCAGTTTAAGCAAAAAAATAAAAGGCATGCTTTCTGTAGAATTGAGTGCTGGTCAAATGGTTGAGGATGTTAGACTGGCAGTTGAGGGAAAAATTAAGGTGGACCATTACGGAAGGATGGGAGGGATGATACCTACTCCTGAAGAAATTGTACTTGCATTGAAAAAACAAATAATCGGAGGATAATTCATGGCTGAAAAGGTAGTTAATCAAGAAATGATCAAGCCAGAGAATCTGGTATATCAGAAAACTAAGGTTCTGAACGATAATGTTATGCATTATTGCCCGGGTTGCGGACATGGAACAGCACATCGCATTATTGCAGAAGTAATTGAAGAAATGGATATCCAATCTGAAATAATTGGGATTGCACCGGTTGGATGTTCGGTACTTATGTACAACTATTTCAATGTGGATATGCAGGAAGCTGCTCACGGTAGGGCTCCTGCTGTAGCAACAGCTGTGAAAAGATTGTGGCCGGATAAATTTGTGTTCACCTACCAGGGAGATGGTGACCTGGCTGCAATAGGAACGGCCGAAACAATTCATGCCTGTAACAGGGGAGAGAATATTACCATGTTTTTTATAAATAATGGCATTTATGGAATGACAGGTGGACAGATGGCTCCTACAACCCTGGAGGGAATGAGATCATCTACCAGTCCTTATGGAAGGGATATCTCAATGATGGGAAACCCTCTAAAAATGACCGAACTGGTAGCACAATTACCAGGCACCTGCTATGTTACCAGGCAGGCTGTTCATACTCCTTCCAATGTAAGAAAAACAAAGAAGGCTGTGAGAAAAGCGCTGGAGTATCAGCAAAAAAATATGGGGACTTCTTTTATTGAGATAGTTTCAAATTGTAATTCCGGATGGAAAATGGCTCCGGTTGAGGCAAACAACTGGATGGTGGAAAATATGTTCCCATTCTTTCCTCTTGGTGATATCAAAGTACCAGAGGAGGAATAGTATGATTTGCAGCAAGATGTTATGGTTAAATTGCTGTTAATAAGATAGAAATAACAAATATCAAATTCCAAAACTATGACTGAAGAATTAATCATTGCCGGGTTTGGCGGACAAGGAGTTCTGTCCATGGGAAAAATTTTATGCTATTCAGGTGTGATGCAGGATCAGGAAGTAAGCTGGATGCCTTCTTACGGACCTGAAATGAGAGGTGGAACTGCAAACGTAACAGTAATTCTTAGTGATGACAGGATCAGTTCTCCAATTCTGAATAGTTTTGATTCTGCCATTATCCTGAATCAACAATCTATGGATAAATTTGAGGAAACTGTAAAACCCGGAGGATTACTGATTTATGATGGTAATGGTATTTCAAGGCATCCTGAAAGGAAGGATATTTATATATACAGGGCTGATGCCGCAGCTGAGGCATCAAAAATGGAAAGCGCAAAAACCTTTAATATGATAATGCTTGGAGCTTATCTGAAAGTAAAACCCCTTGTTAAGCTGGAAAATGTGATTAAAGGTCTGAAAAAATCTCTGCCAACCAGGTATCATCATCTTATTGCACTGAACGAGAAGGCCCTTCAAAGAGGTTTTGAAATAGTGCAGGATATACAGGTTCTATAATTTTATTATTCCCGGGTATAACTACCCCCGAGTGCCTTTAGCTAATTACTGATTTTATTTGTAATTATGTACTTTTGCCAAAAAGAATTGGGAAAAATATGAAGCAGTACTTATTTATCTTTTTATTATTAATTAGTTTTTCAAATGTTTTTGCCCAAACAGACACATTGCTTTTAAGTAATGGAGATGAAATAATCGGTGAAATTAAGGATCTTGATAAGGGTGTACTGATTGTTGAGACGGATTATAGCGATAATGATTTTGAAATTGAGTGGGATAAGGTCAAAAGGATTCGCAGTGGTCAGACTTTTATGATTACCCTGTCAGATGGTACTCGTTTACATGGCGGTTTTCATCCTGATCCTTCAGATTCTTCAATGGTAATTATTAATGACATAGACGGCGATGTCATTGCTGATTATTATGAAATTGTTTTTATTAAAGCCGTTAAATCAGATTTTCTTGGAAGGCTTAATGCCTCGATAGATATTGGTTTTACTCTTACAAAGGCAAACAATTTAAGACAATTTACAAGCCGTAGTTCACTGGGATATATTGCAGACAATTGGGGTGCCGCTTCATCCTATAATATGGTAATCAGTGTACAAGATAGTGTTGCAGATACAAAAAGGACCGATGCAAACCTGGGGTTTAAATATCTTCTCAAAAACGATTGGTTTGTTATGATTTCATCAGATTTTTTACAAAATGATGAATTAGGGCTTAAGTTGCGTACCAACCTGAAAGGTTCATTTGGAAATAACATAACAAATACCAATAAAATGATTTTCAGCCTGTCTGCTGGTGTGGCCTGGAATAATGAGGCTTATATAGAGGAGGCGGGGGAACCAGACAGAAATAGTGTTGAAGGATATGCAGGTCTCAATCTGAACCTTTTTAATATGGGAGATATTAGCCTGCTGACGAAAATAGATTCTTATCCCAGTCTTACAGAAAAAGGCCGGTTCAGGTTGGATTTTAACTTCGACCTTAAATATGACATTCCCTGGGACTTTTATATTAAAGTCGGTTATACCCACAACTTCGACAATCAGCCAGTGGCAGGAGCTCCCAGACATGACTATGTTTTACAAACTACTTTTGGTTGGGAGTTGTAAGCACCTTATGATAGCCTTCGACAAGCTCAGGCTGACTGGGATGCAGTCACATTGACTCCATCGACAATCCCTGTTTTTTGAAAATGCTAAACACAATAGTTTTATTCGTGAAACTCAAATTTCAAAAGTAGCCTGTCCCGATTTTTCGGGATAATGAATTGAAATTTGTAAGTTGAACGCCTACCTGCCGGCAGGCAGGAATCCCGATAGTGTAGCGTATCGGGAT
>JAYEGO010000010.1:0-6251 GCA_034659155.1 Bacteroidota bacterium
AATCCGGGAGTTACAAGTTCCATTTTTTGTTCAATTAAATTTCACAAAAGAAACCCGGCCGCAACCAACCGTTGCGGCCATAGGTTTTTTACTTAATTCCAATCATTGCAACAACGACGGCAAATAATGCCACCCCCTCAATAAGGGCCGCAGAAATAATCATTGCTGTCTGGATCATTGAAAAAGCTTCAGGTTGACGTGCAATGGCATCCATTGCCTGTCCACCAATTCTTCCAATACCCAAACCTGCTCCAATTACTGCGAGTCCTGCTCCAACTGCTGCGAATGTTCCTGTCATGATTTTTGATTTAAATTAAACAATATATATATCAATTAAAATATCTTAATTAATGACTCTCTTCCTGTACGGCAAGTCCAATAAATAAAGCCGATAAGAGGGTAAAAACATATGCCTGAAGTACGGCAACAAGCAATTCAATTACATCCATAAATAACACAAATGCTATTGATGCCGGTGCCACCATAAGAGATTTAAAAATAAATATGAGCGAAATAAGTGTTAAAATTATGATATGCCCTGCAGTGATATTAGCAAACAACCGAACCATCAGGGCAAAAGGTTTGGAAAACAGACCAATAATTTCTATAGGAATCATGATGGGTGATAACCAAACCGGCACCCCGGGCATGGCAACAATATGCTTCCAGTAGCTTTTGTTTGCATTTATCTGGGTAACAAAAAAAGTAAATAGGGCCAATACCAGAGTAACCGCTATATTACCGGTAACATTTGAACCAAAAGGGAAAAATGGAATAATCCCAATTAAGTTATTGATCCAAATGAAAAAGAAAGCGGTAAGAAGGTAGGGCATAAATTTTTCATATTTTTTTTCTCCTATAATTACCTTAGCAATATCGTCCCGAACAAAAAGAACCAGGGGCTCTAAAAATCCCTGAAGTCCTTTGGGTTCAGAAATTCCAATTTTGGAATAAGACCTTCCCAGGGAAATAAATAACCACAAAATAATAAGAGCTGAAAGCATCATGGAAAAGACATTCCTCGTAATGGAAAAATCAAGGGGGATAATAATTTCTCCTTGCTCATTATGTTCAATAATCTTTCCTTTATATTCCCCTTCTATTACAAGCTCTAACCCGTGATGTATATGGCCGTGAGCCAGCTGCGAAGACATAAAAACATGAAAACCAGACTGCCTGCTATATAAAATTACCGGCAATGGAACAGAAATGTGTTTTCCATTTGGCAAAGTAAGAATATGAAAATCATGAGCATCGGCAATATGATCCATAATAAACTCATTTGCATCAAAGGGCTCTAATTCTGATTCGGGGTGCTTATTATCTGATGCAAAAATACCCTGGGCAAAAAACAGAAAAATCAGGACTAATATGGATTGTAAGCTTATGTTCTTCAAGACTGTTTTAATTTATAACTGTTTCGATTTCAGCTCCTTAATAAAGGTAAGAATCAGGTATAAAGTGAAGGCTAAATATAGGACAAAAAATACAATTATAAAGTCCATGGTGAGATTTTTTGTCAGCAGATAAAAAACCAGGATATAAACCATGTGAGCAAGAAGCTTCAGGGCAATAGCTCCAAAAGTATATAGAATGCCTTTTCGTGGGTCTTTTGTTAATCCCCTGTAAAACAACACAAACAAAAGCAAGGTAAACAAGAAAAAATAAAGAAGCGTAATCAGGAATTGTGTTTTTGTAATTCCGGATATCAAATCTGGAATAAGGAGGGAGCCTGGTATAAAAAACAGAACAAACAATCCGGAAAGAAAAAGAAAATGAGAGAACAGCTTGCTATCAGGCTTCATTTTTTAATTAGGTCTTTCAAAACAATATAAAGTGATGCAAAAACACCAAGCAAAGATAAAATTATGGTAAAAAGAGAATCTTCCCGTTCAAGCTTTGCATCCAGTTTTAGTCCACCAAATACTCCGGCGAAAATTATTACCCCCATCTGGATGACCATCCCGGAATAACGGGCATAATTATTTAACTGCTTGTGATTCGATAAGGACAGGTTCTTCCTGGTTGAGTTTGCTCTCTTTTTTAATTTCTTTTTTGGAGACATCATCACTCATATTACAATTACCCGTAAATTTTGAACCAGGCTCAATGGCAAGTCTGTTTGTATTGATATCGCCCATAATCCGTGCAGATTTTTTAAGAGCCAAAAGTTCCAGAACGTTAATTTTACCTTCAATCAATCCCTCAATATCGGAATTTTTACAGTTTACCTCTCCTTTTACCCTGCCTGATTCACCAATCACAACCTTTCCTTTGGTATACAGATTACCGGTAAGAACGCCATCAATTCTTATATCGCCATTAGAATTCACATCCCCGATGATTTCTGTTCCCACACCGATTAGATTAATGACATTATTTTCAGTTTCGTTATTCTTAGCCATGGTTATTTTCTTATTTGATTTTGTTCTTTATTAATAATAGTACAAAGATAGGTTTTTTTGAAATCATTATTTATCTTCTGCTCACTTCCAGAATAAACTTTTATCTCATTAATTTATTATGATCAAGCCGGGCTTATTTTTTCCCGTCATATGCCCATTTGATATATACGGAGCCCCAGGTAAAACCTCCTCCAAACGCAGCAAGTATAATATTGTCTCCTTTACGCAATTGATTCTCCCATTCCCAAAGGCATAAGGGTATAGTTGCCGTAGTGGTATTTCCGTATCGTTCAATATTAATCATTACCTTTTCTCGTTCCAGCCCCATGCGTTTTGCTGTAGCCAAAATGATTCTCATATTTGCCTGATGGGGTACCAGCCATGCAAGATCTTTGGATGTAAGATTGTGCTTTTTCATCATTTCAACAGAAACATCGGCCATTTTAGTAACAGCAAATTTAAAAACTGCCTGGCCTTCCTGGTAGATAAAATGCTCCTTGGCATCTACTGTTTTATGAGAAGCCGGTCTGGCAGATCCGCCTGCTTTTTGGTGAAGGTGATGTCTGCCCGAGCCATCCACCCCAAAAATATGGTCTATAATTCCAACATCTTCTGTGGTTGGCTCCAGGAGTACTGCTGCCGCGGCATCACCAAAAAGAGGGCAGGTTGTTCTATCTGTATAATCAGTAATTGCAGACATCTTATCGTTTCCTACAACAACCACTTTCTTATATCGACCAGATTCAACATATTGGACTGCCGTTTGTAATGTGAAAATAAAACCGGAACAAGCAGCATTTATATCATAACCCCAGGAGTTTTTTAATCCCACCAGGTCGGCAATAATATTGGCATTTGCCGGAAAAGCCATGTCTGCAGTTACGGTTGTTGCTATTATGAGATCAACCTCTTCAGGAGAAGTCCCGGTTTTTTCAAGTAAACCCTTTACAGCCCGGGCACCCATATAAGACGAGCCCATATCTTTCCCTTTAAGAATTCGCCTTTCTTTAATTCCTATCCTTTGCATGATCCACTCGTCAGAGGTATCAACCATGGTTGCCAGCTCGTCATTGCTTAAACGGTATTCCGGTACCCAGCCATGAACACCTGTTATTGCGGCATTTATTTTACCCATTAGTTTATTGCATTTTTAATTTGTTCACTCAAATCCACCCTTGCCATGTCCTGGGTATGTAATATCATGTTTTTAATAGCCTTGAAATTGGATATTCCATGTCCGATAACCACTACGGAAGAAGCCCCCAAAATCGGGCTGCCACCAAAGTTTTCAAAATTAAATCTTTCAAAAAAGTCATCTTTTATTCCCCGCTTTCTGATCAATTTATAGAAGGCTTCACCTTCTTTTAAAACAATATTGCCAACAAATCCATCACAAACAACAACATCTGCTTCTTCGGTTACAAAGAATTCGTTGGCTTCAAAATTTCCAATAAAATTAAAATGTTTTGAATCATTCATCATTTCATAAGCCGCACGGATAACCAGGTTGCCTTTGGACTCTTCGGAACCAATATTCAACAGAGCTACTTTGGGATTTCTAATTCCCCATACACTTTCAGCATATACCGACCCCATAATCCCATATTGATATAATACATCGGGTTTGCTGTCAGGGTTTAAACCTACATCTAAAATAAGAGTGCGTTTGTCAGAAAAGGTAGGTAAAAAGGTGGCTATCGCAGGGCGAATAATACCGGAAAGAGTTCTTATGGAATAGTGAATTCCCACCAGCATGGCTCCTGTATTTCCGGCACTAGCCAGGCCGTCAATTTCCTTGTTCTTTAACATTTGAAATCCAACAGCAATACTGGAATTTTTCTTTTTTGAAAAGGCCTTTGCGGGATGATCCCCCATTTCAATTACCTCTGAAGTATGTACAATGTCAAATAATGAAGAATCTACTTTTTCTTTTTCAAGCGATTCGATAATAATGTTTTCATCACCGATCAGGACAAGTCTTGTATCGGGGGCAAGCTCCTTTTGAGCCTGAATTGCTCCCAGAATAGTAGATTCAGTGGCATAATCGCCACCCATAACGTCCAATCCTATTCTCATGATCTTACAGGTTTATTAGGTAAAAGACCCTAAGAAGCTACATCTTTTTCAACTGCAAGTTTCCCTCTATAATAGCCACATTCCGGGCATACTCTATGATATTGAACTGTAGCACCACAATTTGAACAAGTTGCTACAGTGGGAGCAACAGCCTTGTAATGTGTTCTCCTTTTATCTCTTCTTTGTTTAGAAATTTTTCTTTTTGGATGTGCCATATTAAAAAAATTTAATTTTTTATCTTTTTTTGTAAATCTAACAATCCCTTCCAACGGGGGTCTGTTTTATTATGTTTTTCCTCCTCAAAAGAACTCTCCTGAATCAGGCTCAACATTTCTTTATTGCATGTGCTCTTTCCATTTTCATCGTCTGGATGTATTCTTTTATAAGGAATACTTAAATGAATATATTCATATAGAAATTGTGACAGGTTTAAGTGATGAGTATTTGTTTTAAGAATAATTACATTTTCATCTAATTCTTCATAGCTTTCACCAAACTTAACATATAGTTCGCCCTTGTATTTCAAAGGCATATCAAAATCTTCCAGACACCTGTCACACACAACTTGAATATATCCTACAATCCTGATATTCAATTCCAGGAGACCTGGTTGCTTATTAAGAACAACTTTAACTTTTAACTTTCCTGTCTTAATTTCTGATTTCTCGAAACACTCAAAGAACTTACGATCTATTTCAAATTCAAATTCATGCTGTCCTTCTTTCAGTCCAAAAAATGAAATCTCATATTTACTCAATACTTTCACAATTTCCCCCTCGAAAAATGTCGTGCAAAAGTAGAAATTAAAATTTGAATAAAAAAGAGAAAAAATGAATCAATCCCCTGTTAGTCATTTATGTAATCTGGTTTCTGGCAAACAGGATCCTCTATGAAAATATTTATGAGACAATAAGCCCAATGAATCATCAACACACCCACAGAAGGGCATCAGAAGAAAAACTATAATCACTGTTCTCCAAAAGAGCAGGAGCAATATGCTTTTCTTTGCCCTGGGAAAAACCGGCCTGTCCGGAAACAAGAATTAATATTTTCTCTTTATAGCTGACCGCATCATACTCTTCAGGCTGCAACAATGCTCCTTTATTTACCAGGTTTTTCAACTGGTCGTGCTTCCAATGGTCGTACGGCTCAATCTCACGCAATAAATTCTCACTGATTCTTTGCCCCACAATATTCCATAAACGGTTTTTTATTACTGGAAAATCTTTCATCAATTTTTTCAGGTGTACTCCGGAAATAAAGAGGGCTGTAACCGGGGATTCTGCAACCACCTCTGCAGAACGAACAACTCCAGTCATATCCGAGATCTCTCCAATAAACTGCCCTCTTCCCAGGATATCAATTGCTTTGTTCTTAATAGAAATGCGAACTGTTCCCCTTGCAATAAAGTACAAACCATCACCGATTGTGTTTTCCCGGATGATTTTGTCATCTACCGGAAACACCCGGTTTTGTAAGAGAGGAATAATGTTTTCAAAAATATGGACATCTAATTCTTTAAACAATTCTGACTCTTTTAATAAGCTAAGAGTATCGGGGATTCTTACAATTGGTGGAGAATCCATGAGCTTTTTCATTTTCTCTTCTATATCGCTTATTATCTTTTGAGCTTCTCCTTTTTCTATTCTGCCATTTTTATGTAATCGCTCAATAGTGTAGCGTTCATAATTTAAAAGTGTCCGGATAGCCTGCCTGGTAGCAATGGCTGAATAAATTTCCGGATAGTTTTTTCTCAAATTTCTTAAGAAT
>JAYEGO010000011.1:0-6233 GCA_034659155.1 Bacteroidota bacterium
GGTTTCAGGACAAGACACTCATCACCCCAACACCTCATCACCTCATCACCCCATCACCCCATCACCTTCCCGATTATCCTCCTGCGTCGGATATCGGGATTAGTTCAACTATTGCCTTTCGCATCGCAAGCTCGCAAAAGTCAAGTTTCACTAACATCACCCCATCACCTCATCACCCCATCACCTTCTTTGCGTAACTTCTTCTCGACTTCCTGTTTTAATGTTAATCCTAAACAATTATTAATAATAATTTCGTTATTTTGTAAATTAAACTGAATATTCAAAATACAATGAAGCGAAATTTTATTGTAAACTTCATATTAATTTGTGTTTTTGGCATAATCTTATTGATTCCCTTATCAGTTTCCGGACAGGAAGCAACGATTATTTCAAAGCCGGAGCTTTCATTTAGCAATGACACCCTGCTTATCAAATACAATTTTGAGAATTGCCAGCCAAATCAACTTTACACCGTCTGGATTGAAGCAACTACATTTGATGGTGAAGAACTTTCTGATGATTTTAGTTCTTTATCCGGGGATATTGGCAATGGAGTTATTTGTAATAAGGATAAGGTGATTTACTGGGATCTGGCTGCCGATTCAATCTTTATTGTAAATCTCGTATATGTAAAAGTCATGGCTAAAGCAGAGGAAGTGGAAATTGTTAGCAAGGCAAAACATCCAAACTATTTTTTTCCTGCTTTAATGTTTCCGGGTAGTGGTTTGACTTTACTTAAAAAGAATAAAAAACCTTACTGGATAATGGGAATTGCCGGATATGCCGGATTAGCATCCACGCTTTATTTTAATGAACAGGCCAATGCCGATTATCGCAATTATGAACAGGAAGCCGATGAAGGAAAAAGGCAGGAGTATTATGATTCATATGAGGAAAACAAAAAAATAATGCAAATCTCCGCTATCTCAACAGGTGTAATCTGGGCAACAAACCTGGTCTGGACACTTGTGGCTGCCAATCATAAGCCTGCAAGTATTTCTATTAATAATAAAGAACTTCAAATCACACCAATGCTTTTCCCTGAGAAAAACATAGCTGGATTATCACTAAAATATAGCTTCTAAGATGAAACAATATTCCAATATTCCAACATTCCATCATTCCATTCTTCCATCATTCCATCATTCCAGATTTACTGATCATTTAGAATAATTTTCACACAAATGAAACTCTATCTTACAATCATATCTCTATTTTTTCTTTACGTCTGCTCTTTTGGTCAGGAAACCATTATTTCAAGCGAAACTTCTTCTATTACAATCAATAATAAAACCATTATTGTCTCAGACAATGATCTTGACTTTTCGTTGCCATTTTCTTTACTATATCCAACATTTGATGAAAAGAGATCATTTGTATCCACTGTAAATCAGATAAACCTAATTGGAAAGTTAAATTTTCCGGAAAATATCGGTCAAATCCTCATTAACGATGAAGAAACTGAATTTACAGAAAAAGGATTGTTTTTCAAGGTGATTGATTTATCAGAAGGCAAGAATGATCTGTACATCAAAGTCACACCCAAATACGGAAAAATCATCATAGTCAAATTTGTACTTGACTACCAGCTCTGAACGCTGAACTCAAGATTAATCTACTTAGTCAGCTGTATTAAGAGGAAAGAACAAAAGGTGATGAAGAGATGAGGTGATGAGGTAATTTGGTCTCAAATAAAATATAGAAATTATGGATATAAAAGTTTTAAAAACAGAAGAGGATTATAATCAAGCTTTAAAAAGACTTGACAAAATCTTTCATGCGCCTATTGATTCAAAAGAAGGTGATGAAGCTGAATTGTTATCAATTTTGATTGAAAAATATGAGGATGAACATTATCCAATAGAAGCTCCTGACCCAATTGAGGCAATTAAATTTAGAATGGAGCAGATGGAGATGACAAAAAAGGAATTGGCCGAAATAATTGGATATAAAAGCAGAGTTTCTGAAATATTTAGTCGAAAAAGAAAGTTGACTTTAAATATGATTCGAAATTTACACGACAAATTGAAAATACCATATGAATCTCTAATTGCAAACTATTGAGTATGTACTTTCATTGTCAACTTTCTATTCCATAATTCCAAATTTCTCATTCGTGTATTCGTCTTTTATTAGTGCATTACTTCGCACCCAAAGGGCCATCCCTGAAAAGCTGCTTGTGAGCTAAAGGTTAGTGGCTTTCTTTTCTTTGCGGTTCTCTGCGCCTTCTTTGCGTAAATTTTTTCTATTTCCTGTTTCTATAAGCACGGATTTTGCGATCTGCCGAAGGCAGAGAAGCAATCTACACAACTTTTGCATACTGATTAATTGAAATCTTTCATTATTCCATTTTTCCAACATTCCAACATTCCAACATTCCATCGTTTCATTCGTCTTCCATTCGTGGCTTTCTTCTTTTGGACTTTTAGACCCTTTGACCTTTGTCACCCTTCATCTTTCAACACCCAGTACCCAGCACCCAGCACCTAGGACCCAGCACCCATCACCTCATCACCCCATCACCTCATCACCTCATCACCCCAACACCCCATCACCTTCCCGATTATCCTCCTGCGTCGGATATCGGGATTAGTTCAACTATTGCCTTTCGCATCGCAAGCTCGCAAAAGTCAAGTTTCACTAACATCACCCCATCACCCCATCACCTCATCCTTCAAGTACCCAGCACCTTACCCCTTGCATCACCCAAGACTCTAACGTAACGTGCAGTGCAATAGCGCATTATGCATATCTTGCGATTAGTTGACCCAATGACCTTTATTTTCATCAACGAAATACATACGTTCGTCAAAAATCAGGCTTATGAAGGTGTATATGTTAGTATGTTGTGCATGAATTCCGAAACAAAATAAAAGAATAGCCGTAACTTAAATTGTAACTTTATAACTTGAGAATATTAGTGGAGTTCTATGTGAATTTTTTACTATAAGTTACATTTTTAATATTTAAAAACTTATAACTGATTGTGCCGATTTTAACCAAACATAGTAAAAAAAGTAGTTTTATTCAAACGCAAAGAGAGACTGAACAGTTGGAAGGGAAATTTAAGCTTAAGGTGGTTCCTTTAGAGGAAATGTTAAAGAGGGAGATTGAGCCGGTTGAAGGAAAGTTGAAGTTTAAAGTGATTCCTTCAGATGATCTATTAAAAAACTATGTTCCCAGGACTAATATTAATCGTTTTGAAGCTGCCATAGTTAAGGAGTCAAACTTTGCTGTTTTAAAGTATATTTCCGGTCATTTGGATTTGAGGCGGATTAAAAAGATTTTACTTACCGCTTCTCATTCTCTGTATTCAAAAAATGTTTTCAATAATGTAAAAGCCATAACTGAAGCGAATAATGTTAGGGCCATTGTTGATTTTAAGAAAGTCAATTATACACGTTATGTAAATAAATATTTTGAAAGCATTAATTCTCTTCTTCCCCATACCGGTATTTATATCGGTTGTGTTGAGTCGAACCGGCAAAGAAACAAACGTCTTTATCATAAAAAGAAGAAAATCCTTGCCATATTATTCATACTGACAGAATTTATTTTTCACAGGGTGCTTCCAAAGATAAAGTTTTTCAAGGGGCTTTATTTTGGTATTACAAGAGGTAAATATAGGTTTTTGTCAACTGCAGAAACGCTTGGAAGACTGGTTTCATGTGGCTTTGATATTATTGAATATAAGAAAATTAGGGGTATAACTTATTTTATTGTTATGAAGACCCGGGAGCCTGAATTTGATAAAAATCCTTCGTATGGGCCGCTTGTAAAACTAAACCGTATAGGGAAGAATGGGAAAATAATAAAGGTGTTTAAATTCAGAACCATGCATCCTTATTCGGAGTATATACAGGATTTTGTGCTACGACTGAATGGTTATAATTCAGTTGGAAAACCTGCAGGAGATTTTAGGTTGACAGCATGGGGGAAAATATTTCGGAAATACTGGTTAGATGAGATTCCACAATTAATTAATGTCCTTAAGGGGGAGATGAAGATTATGGGTGTAAGACCACTTAGTAAGGTGCGTTTTTCAGAATTCCCGGAAGATCTTCAAAATGAAAGGATTAGAGAAAAACCCGGTTGCATCCCCCCTTATGTAGCCTTAAACATGCCTTCAGATAAAGGAAATATTGAAGCAGAAAGGATTTATTTAAAAGAAAAGCACAAAAATCCCAGAATAACAGATATTCAATATATTTTCATGGGAATTGCTAATATTCTTGGCAGGAAAATACATAGTAGTTAATTTTATTTAACTAACTAGTGTCATGTCAAGATTATATTGTCGGATAAAGCCTTTTTAACTTTATACGAGCATCATCAGTTTTAAATTGCCAATTAATTTTGGCTTTTTTATTATTTCTGTTTCGTTCCCAGGCTCTCACCTCTTTTCTTATAGTATCCATGTTATCTATCCTCCGGTTCAGACATTGGCCCATTAGAACATTCAATTCTATTTCTGCCATATTCAGCCAGCTACCATGCTTTGGTGTATAAATAAACTCAAATCGGTCCCAGATCCGCTTTGCCTCCTCAGGCGGGAAAGTTTCATACAGAGCTGATGGTTTATGAGTATTCAGGTTGTCCATTACCAATAGGATCTTTTCAGCTTTTGGATAAAGTCTGTCTGCAATATGTTTTGCAAAATATGCCCAGTCTTTCTTTGTCCTCCTTGATTTGACTTTAATATAACGCTTGCCTCTTAATGGCTCATTGGCCATAAATATATTTACCACACCTTGCCTGGAATATTCATAATCCTCTTTTGCATCCTGCCCCGGTTTTCTTGCTATGGGAATACGAGTCTGCCTAATCAGCTGCTTCGGAGATTCATCCATGCAGACAACAGGATATCTCTTATCGAAAGGGGTCTTATATACATCAAGTACAGATTCCATATGCGCTACAAAGTCACTATCTCCAAGTGGTGGGATTACCCAGCCTTTGACTCTCCACGGTTTAATTTCGTTTTTTTTAGCACCTGCCGAACAGTTTCATGTGATATGCTATCAGTATATTTCAATTCAATCATCTTATCTGCCAATAAGCGCAAAGACCATCTGGCATATCCTTCAGGAGCTTCGCTACAGCTCAGAGCTATTAGATGTGCCTCAAAATCTCCGTCTGTCTTTTTTGGCCCTTGCTTTGGATAAGGCTTCCTATCCATACAGGACTCAAAGCCTTCTTCAACAAAACGCTGCTTCACTCGCTCCACGGTCTTTGTATTAATCTGTAATACCTGGGCAATCTGTTCATTGTTTAATTTCTGACCATATGGGCCTTCATCAGAGTTAATTAAAATGCATGCATTACGGTATTGTTGGGAGCTATGACTCCCCTTACCTAATACCTTCTTAAGCTGCTCATGCTCATCCTGTGTTAATGTCACCTTGTATCTTACCATCGTTTTTGATGGCAAGTTACGAAATATTACAGACATATTCAAGTTGACATGACACTAGTCAAGTATTAAAAAGCCCTTGCTCATTACAGGTTAGTATTTTTGTTTTCAATTGCGTTAACAATCTTTTTAACAAATAGTCTTGCAGCTTTTATTGATAACATCTTATTCGGATGTGAATCATTTGTTCCTGCAGCATATTCAGGCTTCAAATACAAGCCACCCTCTGTTTCAATGTCTCTAAAATCAAAGACATGAATATTATCATTTGTTTCATTCCATTGATTCTTCACCCAATCGGCAAATTCATTAGCCCTTTTTGCCTCTACTATATTAGTTTGTGATTCAATTAATGCTGCACCGGTCCAGATAATAAATTCGGTTTGGGGAAATTCCAGCAATTTCTCCTTAATCGCTATATACTGAAGTTTATAATTACTCAAAGTTTTTTTCTCGGAATCAATATCCGGCAATTGATCATCCTCCAGAATGCTGCTAACAGGGAAACAGTGCTTAAAAATGATAATATCATAGTTCTTTGTTAGAATTTCAAGGGTGGGTTCCTCCATGTAAGGTTTATCCCCTGCATGTTTTACCCATATATTGTAGTAATCATAAGGATAGTTGTTCCATGAATAAGGATTTCCCTGAGGAAAGTTTCGCTCTTCAATACTGATCTTTGTACCTTGTTGATCATTATATTCTTTCAATAAGCGCGGAACCATGCACATATTCTCATTAACATCCCCATACCAGATATTTCTTCCTGTGCTATGATGGAGAAAAAGGATTTTTAAATCTGGGTCTTTGTATTTTAGAT
>JAYEGO010000012.1:0-6218 GCA_034659155.1 Bacteroidota bacterium
GGATTATTCAAAATTTGCCGGAAAGGATGCGAATGGTTTTCAATATGTATATCATAGAAGGTTTTTCTCATCAGGAAATTGCTGATATGTTAGAAATTTCCGTAGGTACATCAAAGTCCCATCTACATGATGCCAGAAAGCAATTACAACATAATATTAATAAAATCAAGTTATACGGATAATTATGAATAGCTCTTTACCAAATAAATACTTTGATTACCTCTTTAGAGACAGATACAAAAAACATACAATTCATCCTGAAAATGAATTGTGGGAAAACATTAATTCCCGCTTGAACCAAAAAGCACTTATTATCTCTTTAAGAAAAATACAACGATTAAGGATTGCTGTTACAGTGCTTGCCTTAGCCCTTGTGGGATCATTAGTTCTTATTGTAACAGATTTAATGATGCCAGAGAATCCAACAACAGACTTAAATAAACAAGACCAATTATTACCGAAGCAACCTACCGAAGCAAAAACTGCAAAACCTTTGAATCAAGTCCGGCAAGTTAACTTTTCAGATCAAGAACAAGATATTCCGGAAACTAATATTTATTTAGACATACCCGATTCTTTAGAAGTTCTCTCAAGATAATTCTTAATATGTCTAAACATTAACCCAACCTTTTTCAATTTAGTTAATCTTTAATGCAGACGTCTTCTCACAGTTTATGTATTTTAATTAATCTCAAATCATTTAAAAATTAATATCATGAAAGAAATTAAAAATCTTATTTTAATATTTATCTTCCTAACAGGATTAGGATTTTCAAATACATTTGGTCAGGAATCTCCAACCTTATATGCAGTAATGTTCTATGCTGACAACTGTAGTGCAACTAAGTCTTTAGCACCTAAAATTGATGTCTTACAAAACAAATTGGAAGGTGAGAAAGTGAAATTCGTGAAATTCGATTTTTCCAATAAAGAATCAATAGCAAAAACTCAGGATCTCGCAAACAAATATGGGCTTAACAAAGTATTAGCTTCCAATCAGGGAACTGGTTTCGTAGTACTGGTAGATTCAAAAAGTAAAGAGAAAAAGGCTATTTTAACTACAAAACAATCTTCGGATGAGATGCTTGTCGTTGTTTTGAATAATCTCTAGCCTGTAATTGTTGTTTCCAGGCTAACAAAACGGCAAGCAGTAAAGGAGTGAGGGTGAAAGAAAGCAAGGACCTTATAAGGTGGGTTCTTGCTTTCTTCGTTTTATATAGTACTTTTTGATAATTTATCAACATTATAAGTTCGTAACATCCTTTTTGTATAACTTTACCGCACAAGGATTTTCTTTTTTACAGAGATTCCCAATTGTTTAATTTTCAGACACTTATTATATTGAGGCCTTTTACTCATTTACATGTTCATACTCAATATTCAATTCTTGATGGTGCATCAAGTGTTCCATTGATTATAAAAAAAGCCCGGGATGATAGTATGACTGCCCTGGCTATTACCGATCATGGAAATTTATTTGGGGCCAAACATTTCTATGATGTTTGTAAATCAAATGGCATCAAACCAATTATAGGTTGTGAGGTTTACGTTGCAAGAAGAAGTCGTTTTGAACGAATTGAAAAAACAGACCGGGGAGGAAACCACCTTATATTACTTGCCAGGAATAAGACAGGTTATAAGAACCTTTCAAGGATGGTGTCACTGGCATGGATTGAGGGGCATTACTATAAACCAAGAATTGATAAAGAACTCCTGAAAACTTATCATGAAGGAATTATTGCGTCTTCTGCATGCCTTGGAGGCGAAGTTCCGGAGGCTATTTTAGCAGGGAGGGATGATGAAGCTGAAGAAAGTGTACTTTGGTTCAAAGAGCTGTTTGGTGAAGATTATTACCTGGAATTACAACGACATAAAACAGGTGATGAAGAGATTGATTCAGATACTTTTGCCAAGCAAACCCTCGTAAATGACAAGTTGATTGCCCTGGCTAATAAACATAATATTAAACTCATTGCCACCAATGATGTACATTTTATAAATGCCGAAGACGCAGAGGCACATGACCGACTTATTTGCCTGAATACAGGAAAAGATCTGGATGATCCCACACGACTTAAATATACAAAACAGGAATTCTTTAAAACCCAGGAAGAAATGCAGGAATTGTTTTCTGACATTCCTGAAGCCCTGGAAAATACCGCAGATATTGCTGACAAAGTAGAGAATTATGACATGAATCATGCTCCCTTGATGCCTGATTTTCCTCTACCTGATGAATTTACAAACCCTGATGAATACCTGAGGCATTTAAGTTATAAAGGAGCTGAGAAAAGATATAAGGAACTCACTAAGGAGATTAAGGAAAGAATAGATTTCGAGTTGTCAGTGATCAGGAAAATGGGATATCCTGGGTATTTCCTTATCGTACAAGACTTCTTAAATGCAGCCCGTGATATGGGAGTATCTGTTGGGCCGGGAAGAGGTTCAGCTGCAGGATCTGTTGTAGCCTACTGTCTCAAAATTACTGAAATTGATCCTCTCAAATATGGTTTGCTTTTTGAAAGGTTTTTGAATCCTGACCGGATCAGCTTACCCGACATAGATATTGATTTTGATGAAGATGGCCGGGAAGAAGTTATTAATTGGGTAGTAAATAAATACGGAAAAGAAAAAGTAGCCCAAATAATTACTTTTGGATCTATGGCTGTAAAAATGGCTATACGCGATGTTGCAAGAGTGCAAAAATTGCCTTTACCCGAGGCGGATCGCCTGGCCAAATTAGTTCCTGAAAAACCAGGAATGACTTTTACAGCTGCTTATAAAGAGTCAAAAGAACTACGTGATGCAAAAAATTCAGATAATCCTCTTATTGCCCAAACTCTCAAATATGCTGAGATTCTGGAAGGGTCTGTCCGACACACCGGGCTTCATGCCTGTGGAATAATTATAGGCAAAGAAAATCTGATAGATCATATTCCTCTATGTCATTCAAAAGATTCTAAGCTTTTAGTTACTCAATTTGACGGAGATTATGTGGAAGGTGTTGGTATGTTGAAGATGGATTTTCTGGGACTCAAAACACTTTCAATAATCAGAGATGCCGTTGAAAATGTCAAAGAATCAAAAGGCGTGGACCTGGATATTGATACCATACCTTTGGATGACCCCAGGACCTATGAACTATACAGCAAAGGAGAAACTGTAGGTTTATTTCAATTCGAATCTGACGGAATGCGCAAACATTTAAAAGCCCTTAAGCCAAACCGGTTTGAAGACTTAATTGCAATGAATGCTCTTTATCGTCCGGGACCCATGGAATATATTCCAAAATTTATCGACAGGAAACATGGGAAATCTAAAATCCAGTATGACCTGCCGGTAATGGAAAAATACCTGAAGGAAACTTATGGGGTCACAGTTTATCAGGAACAAGTTATGCTTTTGTCAATGGCTATGGCAGGTTTTTCCAGGGGTGAAGCCGATAAGCTGAGAAAAGCCATGGGGAAAAAGCAGAAAGGGGTAATGGACGCCCTGAAAGAAAAATTTCTGAAAGGTTGTTTGAAAAACAGTATTGATCAAAAAATTGCCGAACAGGTGTGGCATGATTGGGAAGAATTTGCAAAATATGCTTTCAACAAATCCCACTCCACCTGTTATGCTTATGTATCCTACCGGGAAGCTTATCTTAAAGCACATTACCCGAATGAATACATGGCTGCTGTATTAAGCAGGAACATCAAAGACCTGAAAAAGATCACCATCTATATGGATGAATGCAACCGGATGGGAATATCAGTCTTGGGACCTGATATAAATGAAAGCAATATTAAATTTACTGTTAACAAAGATGGTAATATCAGGTTTGGTCTGGGAGCTATAAAGGGAGTTGGTAAAAATGCAGCAAAGTTTATCCTGGAAAACCGAAAAGAAAACGGCGCGTATAAGAATATTTTTGATTTTGTTGAAAGAGTTGACCTTTCAGCAGTTAATAAAAAAAGCCTGGAGGCATGTGCTATTGCAGGTGGGTTTGATTGTTTCAAAGATATAAGCAGGGAACAGTTCTTTGCTGAAGATAGCAAAGGGAATACTTTTATTGAAAACATTATTAAATATGGAAACCGGGTTAGCCAGGAACAAAACACTTCCCAACAATCCTTATTTGGAGGAACAGAAGAGCAGGAATTTGCCACTCCCCAAATACCTGATACACCTTCATGGCCAAAACTGGAAAAACTGAATAAAGAAAAAGAACTGGTTGGTATTTACATCTCTGCACATCCGCTTGATGATTACAAGTTTGAAATCAAGTCCTTGTCTAATATTGTGCCATCAGAAATTGACGATCTTAAAGAATTGAACGGCCGCGATCTTTCTTTTGCCGGAATTGTTTCTGATTTTAAAACCGGGACATCAAAACATGGAAAACCATACGGCTTCTTAACCATTCAGGATTTACGAGGATCATTCCGGATTGCCCTGTTCAATTCTGATTATTTAAATTATAGTAAATATTTCCATAAAGACCTGTCTTTGCTTATTCGTGGAAAGGTACAAGCATCCTATTATCGTGAAGGAGAATATGAATTTAAAGTCAAATCAATACACCTGCTTGCAGAAGCCAAAGATCAATTAATTGAATCAATTGTTCTAAATATTCCCGTGAGTGAAATTGAACCAAATTTTATAAATGATCTTGAAAAAGTTTCTTCTGCCAAAGGAAATGTTTTATTCAAATTTAATATCTTTGATTCGGAAGAAAAAGTTCAGGTAAGCCTGTTTGCACGGAAAAAACGAATAAAATTATCCAACACATTACTTGAGTTTATTGAAACCTGCCCCGGCATGGAAATTACGCTTAAATAAAACTTACTAACTAATAATAATTTTGAATATGACTGTAGAAGCTACTGACACAAATTTTGAAGAGCTGGTACTCAAATCCGATAAACCTGTAATTGTTGATTTTTGGGCAGAATGGTGCGGCCCCTGCAGAATGGTTGGACCCCTCTTAAGTGAGATCGCTGATGATTATGGAGATAAAGCTGTAGTAGCTAAATTAGATGTTGACAGCAATCCAAATGTGACAATGAAATATGGTATCCGGAATATTCCAACTGTCCTTTACTTCAAGAATGGTGAAGTTGTTGACAAGCAGGTTGGTGCTGTTCCTAAAGGACATTTTTCATCAAAACTAGATGCGCTTTTATAATTCATTTACATAGATATTAAGGCATAGGTAAGCCTATGCCTTTTTTGTTTATAATCCAATTTCTCATTGTTAAGTATCCTAAACATGATCTCAAAAGTGTCGGTTTTCTGTTCATCAAGTAGTCTTGCAGGAGAAGTCTATAGGGATGCAGTCAGAGATCTTGCAACACTACTGGTTGAAAATAATATACTAGTACAATACGGAGGAGGCGATGTTGGCCTAATGGGACACCTGGCTGATACAGTAATAAAAAACAAGGGAAAAATTCGGGGAATTATCCCTGAGTTTATGGTGAAAGAAGGCTGGAGGCATCATGGAGTTAAGGATATGGACATTGTGGAAACCATGTCTGAGCGCAAAAAATTAATAATGACTGATACCGATGGGATCATTACCCTGGCCGGTGGATTCGGAACTCTTGAAGAACTTTCTGAAGCAATAACTTTAAAACAACTCGGACTGATTAATATTCCTATCATTATTCTGAATACTAATGGATTTTATGATGAAATGTTTAATTTTTTCAGAAGAATGAGTGCTGAGAATTTAATCCGTGAAGAACATCATAAAATATGGAAAGAAGTAAAATTGCCCGGGGAGGTAATTACTCAACTCTTCAATACTCCAAAATGGGATGCAGGTAAAGCAAGAAAAAGAGCTGCTATTTAACAGGGATGTCTATCATTCTGCCAATCGCAATATGTTTATAAACTTGATTCCCGGTTCCTGAACTCCAACGGTAATAGCTATTTTCACCAATGTGAAACCACATAGCCCCTATTCCAACACCAGAGTATTTTATAACACCACCATCAAAATGAAGTCTTGCAATGTAATCGTAATCCTCTGAATAAATTCCTTCATTATTACGGGTATCATCAAAATGACCACTATTTGCAGCATCATTTACAACAAGGCTGTAAATAGGTGCAACTTTAGATTTTTCACAAGCCGAAAAGAAGAGGACTGAACTTGCAAATACAAACAATATTATTATATGCCTTAAACTTATCATTATGCAGTGATATTCAGCTACAAAGGTACAACA
>JAYEGO010000013.1:0-6199 GCA_034659155.1 Bacteroidota bacterium
GTTCAAATTGCATACCATAAATAATTTTGCTTTTAGCATTCTAAATAGACATAAGTTATTTCATTCTATATAAACAATCACTAAAAAGCTCTTATAATACTGACTTTCTACCACTTAGAATTTTCATGACAGGTGGGGCATTTTCCTTCCTGCTCTAATAAATAAATTAGCATGGCTAAAAGCTATTTTGCAATTCATCTCTCTTAATTGTAATTTTGTCAGACAAACTGTCAGTATTGGTATTTCAGATGAAAGAATTCCTCAGTCCGGAAATTTTTAAAATCATTTCCCGTGTAGCGGGAAAAGAAAAAATCCAGACCTATGTTATAGGTGGCTTTGTGCGTGATGCCCTTCTAAATAGAGTCCAGACAAAAATGGATATTGATATTGTGGTGTTGGGAAATGGAATTGACATGGCAAAAAAGGTGGCTTTTGAAATTGATCCTAAAATAAAAGTATTTGTATTTAAGAATTTTGGAACTGCCATGTTTAAATATAAGGGACAGGATATTGAATTTGTTGGAGCAAGAAAAGAATCCTACAGGAAGGATTCCAGAAAGCCAATTGTTGAAGATGGATCTTTGGAAGATGACCAAAAAAGAAGGGACTTTACCATCAATGCTATGGCAATCAG
The DNA here is from genome assembly GCA_034659155.1 of Bacteroidota bacterium. Lineage (GTDB taxonomy): Bacteria > Bacteroidota > Bacteroidia > Bacteroidales > VadinHA17 > JAYEGO01. The sequence continues at coordinate 635 of JAYEGO010000013.1, forward strand.
ATTGAACAGCGAGAATTTCGGTGATCTTATAGACCCTTTTTCCGGGAAATCTGATCTAAATAAAAAACTTATAAGAACGCCTCTTGATCCCGGAAAAACCTTTTCTGACGACCCCCTTCGAATGATAAGGGCAATTCGATTTGCCAGTCAGCTAAATTTCTCAATCGGGGAACAAACTTTAAACTCCATTTCCAATAATTGTGATAGAATAAAAATAGTTTCACAGGAACGCATTATTCTTGAAATCAATAAAATTGTGCTAACTCAGAAACCATCTGTCGGCTTTAAACTACTTGAAGAAACTGGTCTTCTGAATATTATCTTCCCCGAATTGGATCAAATGAAAGGGGTAGAAACTGTGAATGGTAAACAACACAAGGATAATTTTCTTCATACCCTTGAAGTACTGGATAAGATCTCTAAAAATACTGAAAATCTATATCTGCGATGGGCTGCACTCCTTCATGACATAGCTAAACCTAGAACTAAAAAATACATGAAGGATCAGGGATGGACATTTCATGGACATGAATACTTTGGAGCAAAAATGGTACCCCAGATATTCAGAACATTGAAGCTTCCTCTCAATGAGAAAATGAAGTATGTTCAAAAAATGGTTTTACTTCACCTTCGCCCAATTGTTCTTTCTCAGGAAATTGTTACAGATTCAGCAATAAGAAGATTACTATATGATGCCGGTGATGATGTTGATGACCTGATGACCCTTTGTGAGGCGGATATTACCTCAAAGAATGACTCCAAAGTTCAAAAATACCTGTCCAATTTTAAAGTCGTGAGGCAAAAATTGAAAGATCTGGAAGCCCGGGACAAAATCAGAAATTTTCAGCCACCCATATCCGGAGATGTTATAATTCATACTTTTAACATGAAACCTTCCAGTCTTGTTGGAGAGATCAAATCGGCCATTAAAGAAGCTATTTTGGATGGAGTTATTGGCAATAATTATGATGAAGCATACAAATTCATGATAAAAAAAGCCAGGGAACTAGGCCTGGAGCCTGAATAAGACAACTCATTCTGAAAACTTTTAATAATAAACAATCATATCGTTCCTATGGAACTCATTTTTCCTTTTATCCTTGAAAAAGGGATTTACATCCCTTTCTATAACATAACATCCCCTGACGATAAATGTCAGGGCCTCACAAGTTCGGCCTACGGGATATTATTCTCACTGATCTGCTCTTTCCATTGTAAATAAGCAATAAACTGCCGTAGGCAGGGCATGTTATTGCCAGGGGTCGTGAGACCCTGAACTAATTAATAAATTATGTAATGAGTTCCATAGGAACGAAATGTTCTAAAAGAATTCAAGGAGATATTCTCCCCCTCATTCTGAAAACTTAATGTCTACCATTACGGGAAGATGGTCACTAAATCCTCCCTGGTAACTAAATCCATAAAATGTTGAAAAGGGTTTCAAGCCTAAATAGTTTTTATCCTGAACCAAAAGAAAGGATGGATGAAACACCTGAAAAGAATCTTTGTCAATTCTGTATGCTGATGTTTCACTGATCAAAGACTTTGAAACAATTATTTGATCAAACATATACCACTGACCTTTGTACTTATATGAGCCTATATCTCCTGACCACGACCCGCAAAGATTCACAAATGCTTCTGAATCTGGCCGGTAAGGATCTCGTGCAGAAGCAAGTTTAGTAAGGCTTTTGTTTTCCGGCTGATCATTAAAATCACCTGTAATAATAATTCTTGCCCCCTCCTCCCCCAGTAACAGGCTATCTACAATTCCTGTCAGGGTTGCCGAAGCCATCATGCGTCTGGTTTCCGAAGCCATCTGACCATTTCTCCGCGATGGCCAGTGATTCACAAATATATGCAGCGGATCTGCTGGCACCCCATCAATCTGCCCCTTTACATATAGTATATCCCTCGTAGTATAGCTCGAGTCACCAGAGAAAACAACAGGATACTTTCCTGAATGCAATGGAGTGAACCTGTCTTTACGGTATAGGAGAGCTACATCAATACCCCTGCGATCAGGACTATCAAAATGAATTATGTCATAGTCAATTTTCTTTAAAGGAGTCTTTTGCAAGAGTTCCTTCAACACCCTTTTGTTCTCAATTTCACATACAGCTATCAAAGAAGGCGGATCCCACTCACCTAGCGCTACAATCGTTTTATATAGCTTATTAACTTTATCTTTATATCTCTGATATGTCCAGTTTCTTTCCCCTCCGGGCAAAAACTCATCATCTATTGTCAGTGTATCATCCCAGGGATCAAAAAGATTCTCAACATTGTAAAACATTATCCTGAAGTTACTGTATAAACTTCCGGTTTGGGCTGAAAGATCCACCGGTTTACAAAGCAAACTCAATAACAAAATACAGTTAAGGAATGTAGATAAAAAAGAAAATACTGATTTCTTTAGATTATCTTTCAGATAGTTATTCAATACGTTCATAGGCTCCAAGATCTGGGAATAAATCATCCAACCGACTATTTCCTAAAAGATCAAAAGGAAACAGGTTTGCAATCTCTATAAATCCTTTATCTTTTGCAAAAGCAAGTGTATCTAGCTGAAAATTCGCTTCATAGATATTCGTAAATCCGGGTTCTGAGTTTACATAAGGGTGAGCAAAAAATATGGGATCTGAGGTTGGCACCGAAGTATCTGCCTTAACGAGACAATAATTAAAAAAGTAATTAAATTCTCCGGCTCCGGAAAGTTCGCTCAATCCAATTTCATTATCCCGGCTCCCATAAATTATACAATTTCCAAAGTCTGCCTTTAGCAAATCACCTTCAAACAGAATCGTATCATTAAAGTTATAATAATTTGAGAGAAGAACAGAAGGAGATGTTCGCTGCGACCAGTTCCAGTAATTTGCAATTGTACAATGCATAAATTCATACCATCCTCCTGTGGTAAGAACAAGTGTGAAAAATCCACAATCTGAAAACTCACAATTATCAGCTAAAACAGTAGCACCAATGGATGACAGACCGGCATAAGTCATATGCCTAACAATAGAATTTGATATTATCAGATCTGGAAATTGATCTGCTGAATAAAAATTACCAAGATGAATTCCCGTGGTGGCATTAAAAATTTGAGTATTCAATAATTCATTCCCTGTACTTCCATTTATAAAGTAAATTCCGCCCCATTGACCCGGAATGTCCTTGTAAAGCTGATCAAGACGGTCCCCGTTAAAGACAATTGGTTCTTCAGTTGAACCCAGAGCCTTTAAAGTGCCACTCACATATAGTGTTGACCTCTTGTGAAAATATATTTTTGTCCCCGGATTTATCAATAAAGTTTCAAGGGTGTCAACAAGTGCTGAGTTATATATCAAGTATGGTTTTTCGTTAGTCCATGTCTGAGAGGATAATATTTCACCATTGATCAGGTGGACATCCTGGCCCCAGGCAAGCAGATTTACGTCCTGAACATTCCCATTTGTCATAAAAACTATAGAATCTACTATAACCATTGGACTGCCACTGTTTTGAGGATCAATAGTTGCCTCAACAAATACAAAAAGACTATCATTTGCCAGCAAGGGAATTTCCTTAATTGTGGTCCCTGACCTTCCATCTACATTAAAACGGAAACCAGTTTGATCACTGCCGGCAATTTGAATGGAGGATATTAAAATATCGTGATTGCTTGAATTATAAACCTTAAACTCCCGGGTAATTGTGCCTATGCTAGTGAAAACCGTATCGAAAAACAAAGTATCCATTGAGAATCCTAATTTTACAGACGAGCCTGTAAAGTACTTCTCTTTCTGGCAACCATAGAAACAGATTCCTGTTAAAATAAGCAGGAAAAAGACAAATCCAATTCTATTGTAAACCGATAACTTTTTCATCATGGCAGAAATATATTCTCAATTAAGCAAACGAAACAATGCTTCAAACATTATGTCATCCTCAAAAAAGGACAAAGTAGATTGTAAAATTAGTATCTTTAAACCAATCATAAATAATAATTGTCAAATAAATGAAAACTATACAAGTTGCCCTGACACTCCTGCTTGCAGTTATTTTGACTCAATGTTCATCATCTACAAAGGAAATTGATCTCCTTGTTTTTAATGGTAAAATTGTAACAGTAGATAATCAACTCAATATAGCTGAAGGCTTTGCTGTAAATGACGGGAAAATTGTGGAAGTTGGCACAAAAGAGGAATTGCTTGAGAAATATACTGCCGTAAAGTCTTTAGATCTTAAAGATCGTTATGTTTACCCGGGGTTAATTGATGCTCATTGTCATTTCTTTGGTTATGGAATGAACCTGAAAAATGCAGATCTTACAGGCACAAAATCATTTGAAGAGATAGTAGAAATCCTGAAGAAACATTTTCAGCAATTCCCCTCTGAATGGATATTGGGAAGAGGATGGGATCAGAACGACTGGGAAATAAATGAGTTTCCAAGCAAAGAAAAACTTGATGAAGCATTTCCTGATGTACCTGTTTTCATTAGAAGAATTGATGGACACGGAGCAATAGCAAATAGTGAAGCACTCAGGAGAGCCAATATTACAAAAGAGACCAGAATTCAGGGTGGCGATCTGATTCTTAATAAAGGTGAATTAACCGGAGTATTGATAGACAATGCAATGGGACTGGTTGGAATGGTTATCCCAGACAATAGTCGGGAAGAAATTGCTATAGGGCTTCTTCAAGCCCAGGAAAATTGTTTTGAAGTTGGTTTAACGGCTGTTTTTGATGCAGGACTGGGTAAAGGGATTATTGAATTAATGGACAGCCTTCATAAATCCGGAGAATTAAAAATCAGAGTTAATGCATGGATCAGTCCAACGGAAGAAAATTTTGAAAGGTTCATGTACCATGGAGTATATGAAACCAACAGGCTCAAGGTATGTGCAATCAAGCTTTTTGCTGACGGTGCTCTTGGATCAAGAGGAGCAAAACTTATAGATCCTTATTCAGATGACCCTGGAAACAGTGGCTTGCTGGTTTCAGATGAGGAAAGGTTACTGGATCTATGCAAATTAGCATATAAGCATGGTTACCAGGTGAATACGCATTGCATCGGAGATTCTGCAAACCGTCTTATGCTTCATATTTATGCTGGGGTGTTAAAAGAAAATAATGATCGTAGATGGAGGATTGAACATTCACAGGTAATTCACCCCGATGATTTTCAATTGTTTGGAAAATACAGTATTATTCCCTCGATTCAACCTACCCATGCTACTTCAGACATGTATTGGGCAATTGACAGACTTGGACCTGAACGAGTGAAAGGAGCATATGCATACAAACAACTTCTTGAACAAATAGGATGGATCCCTAATGGGAGTGATTTCCCTGTTGAGAAAATCAATCCCTTATATGGTTTTTATGCCGCTGTGGCGCGTAAAGATTTAAAAGGATTTCCTGAAGGTGGCTTTCAAACTGAAAATGCCTTAAGCCGGGAAGAAGCATTGAAGGCCATGACTATCTGGGCAGCTAAATCGGGTTTTGAAGAAACCAGGTTTGGAAGCTTAGAGCCCGGAAAATTTGCAGACTTTATTATCCTTGAAGAAGATCTAATGTCAAT
>JAYEGO010000014.1:0-21232 GCA_034659155.1 Bacteroidota bacterium
GAATTTCATTGACTGTATCAATTTGCTCAAATTTATCCCTGTCAGCACCGTCAATTAATGCTCCAAGTCCTCTGCCTAATGCGTTTTTGCGAGCCATAAGTCTATTCTATAAATGCTATTGAAATCCCCTGGCTGAACTTATCAATCAAAACTAATAAGTTCAATTTCTATTCTACAATCTTTTGAGAATTCGGGATTTTTGTTTTTCCATTTTTCTGCAAAAGTTCTCTGCCAAGATTTAAATAATTTACCGAACCTTTTGAGTTTGCATCATATAACAAGGCGGGTTTCCCAAAACTTGGAGCTTCACTCAATTTTACATTTCGTTGAATTATTGTATCAAAAACCATTCCCTGAAAATGTTTTCTAACCTCTTCAACAACCTGGTTTGAAAGTCTAAGTCTTGAATCATACATAGTAAGTAAAAACCCTTCAATCTGAAGATCCGGATTCAGTCTGCTTTGTATTATCTTCACAGTATTCAATAATTTCCCTAATCCTTCCAGGGCAAAATATTCACATTGAACAGGAATAATTACTGAATCAGCAGCAGAAAGAGCATTTACGGTAAGTAATCCGAGGGAAGGGGAACAGTCGATCAAGACAAAATCATAATTCTCCTTAACTCCTTCCAGTACCTGCTTTAATTTTTTTTCACGATTTGGCAGATTAAGCATTTCAATCTCTGCCCCTACGAGATCAATATTTGATGGCAAAATATCCAGACCTTCAATTTCAGTAGTAAGAATTATATCACTGGGAGCCACATCATCTACCAGACATTCGTAAACACTGGTTTTAATATTCCGGACATCAAAACCAAACCCGGAGGTTGAATTGGCCTGCGGATCGGCATCAACAATAAGAATTTTATACTCCAGGGCTGCCAGGCTGGCTGCCAGATTTATAGCAGTAGTTGTTTTACCAACCCCGCCTTTTTGATTTGCAATTGCAATGATTTTCCCCATTCAATAATAAAATTAAATAATCGATAATAGGATAATCCCTATGTTTTTTAACAGAGCCTCAAATTTAGTATAATATGATTGGAGATAAATTATTGTCAAAACAGAATTACAAACATTTATTTCAGTTTTATAAACATATTATTAACATCACAGGCTCCAGAAAACAGGGATAATGAGGCTAAGTTTATAAGGCTTAAGAGATAAGCTGAGTGCCGTGATAATTTAAGGATACAACGCCATTTTATGAAACGATTTATTTTTTGTTTCTTAAAGATTCCTTTTTATTATTCTCAGAACCCTAATTATGAGACCTTGTCAATCAGATAAGCCATGGCTTGTTGTTGTTAATCCAAATTCCGGGAAGAAAAAAGGAGCAAAGGATTGGGACAAAATCTCCAAACTTCTGGATCAAAATTTTAAATATAAGGCCATCTTTACTGAAAGACGGGGCCATGCCATCAGCATAGTTAAGAAAAAAATTCTTGAAGGCACCAGAAACATAATTGTTGCTGGTGGGGATGGAACCATGAATGAGGTGGTGAATGCAGTTTTTACGCAAAATAAAGTTCCAACTGACAAAATTACCCTGGGAATAATCACCATTGGTACAGGAAATGACTGGGGAAGAATGTTCGGAATTCCAGCTTCATATAAGGAATCTATTGAAACTATTAAGAAATGTAAAACATTCATACAGGACGCCGGAATTGTCAGGTATTATGATGGGGAAATCCGAAAAGAACGCTATTTTATAAACATAGCCGGTTTAGGATTTGATGCTCTGGTGGCTAAAAAGATCAATGCCCAGAAGGATCTTGGAAAGAGCGGGAAATTACTTTACATAGCAAATTTACTCTCAAATTTATGGCAATACAGACATTTGCATACCAATATAAAAATTGATGACAAAGAATTCAAAGATGAAATATTTACAGTTAGTATTGGTATTGGAGTTTATAGTGGTGGTGGCATGAAACAAACTCCCCATTCAATTCCGAATGATGGCTTGTTCGATTTAACCATTATTAAGAAAATGCGGAAGATGGGTGTTATCAAAAGTATTCCTCTTTTATACAATGGTAAAATATTGGGACATCCGAAAGTAGTGTCTTTCAGGGGGGCAAAAATTAACATTGAATGCGATCCTCCTATTCACCTTGAAGCAGATGGAGAAAACCTGGGACATTCTCCAATAGAAATTGAAATTATTCCAAAAAGCATCAGGGTAATTACAGGAGATCATCCCTATTCATAGGCGCCAAGCCCTTCAAAAACACCAGGCGCCTTTGATTGAACCCGCGAACAATCTATTTGAACCTTTAATGTTGATATTGATCCTTGGACATTCATACTTCTTGTCAAACTCCCAAGCTTGAACTTTCAACTTCCAACTTCCAAAAAATTGTAATTATTAAATCATTCTATCCCTGCTTACCGGCATGCCTTCGAAATGAAAACATGGCTATTCAAAAAGAAGCCTTAAATAAACTAATCCGGAACTATTTTAATTTCAAATAACTTCGGCCAGTTTTTGCCGGTAACAAAAAGCCTGTCTCTCTCAGCATCCCAGGCAATTCCATTTAATACATCAAGCCCGGGGTGATGATCTTCCTCCTTTAAAAGTCCATCCAGATGAATATAAGAAAGTACTTTCCCACTGTTCGGATCTATCATTGCAATTTTATCGGTGGTATATATATTAGCATATACAATCCCATTAATGAATTCCAGTTCATTCAGGTTATGAACTGCACCCTTGTCATCAAACACCTCAAGTCGGTTCTTTTCGGTATATGAGTTCGGATCCAGAAAGATTAAAGCATTACTACCATCACTCATAATCAAGCTTTTATTATCAGTTGTAATCCCCCACCCTTGTGTGGCGTAATTTATCTTATTCAAAAATTTAAATGAGTTCTTATCATAAACAAATCCTACTCCTGAAGTCCATGTAAGTTGAATTATTTTATCCCCATAAATGCATATACCTTCTCCGAATATATCAGGGGGAAGGTTTAAGCTGGCCTGTAATTCTCCAGATTCAGCTTGTATCTTACGAAGTGAAGAGCTTCCTCTCTGACCTGTTCCTTCGTAAATAAATCCCTTTTCATAAACCAAACCCTGGGTATAAGCATTTTGGTCATGAGGATAAACCTGTACAATATGATAAGAATAGTTTTGTGGAAGGATATCAGACCCAATGACAATATTTCTTGAAATCCGGCTTTTGCGTTTCCCTTCTGAATAAGCTTCTATCACAAGCCTCTTTGTTCCAGTAGTATGATTACTGCTTTCAAGCCAGAATTCATAATCTTGAATTTCGATATATGTTATTGTTTGTCCTTCGAAAATAAGTTTTAGAGAGTCAATCTTTATAGAACTTTCTTTTTCTTTTAATAAAACATGAATCTTATCGCCTGATTTAAATAATTGGTTTGGTTCAGGAGCAATTATTTCAAGAACCTGACTACTTTTCGTAGGACGAATGGCAGGTTTTGTGTCTTCGCTACTTATCTTTTCTTGTTTGTGATTCAGGCTTTGGTTATTGCAAGATACCTGGGAAAGCATAGTATATACCCCAAAGGCAATAAATAGCAAGGTTTTATTTAAGATCATTATTTGTTTTTCTTAAATATATTTAAAAATTTACTAAGAGCTGAGCTTTGATAGTAATGATCTGCCCTTTCCTGTTGTTGTAGAGACCCATCTGGATCAAGCATTTGCCAGATCAATCCCCAATCAGGAATTCCTCCTAAATTTTTATCATCAATAAAAACATCAGCATTAATCTTCCTGCTAATTGTTTCATCATAGACCTCTTCCGGGTAGTTTTTATTTACCGCATAAAACTCCAGGCCTTTGTTTCTGCAATAATCAACGGCTTCTTCCAATTCTATTCCGGAGCGATAAGTCCAAAGTACTATCTGGCAGCCAAGTTCCTGTAGTTTCTTTAGTGTTTCTATAGCAAATATGATCTCCTTCCCAATTTCAGGGTATTTATGTTCCACTATAGTACCGTCAAAGTCGACAGCAATTTTCAGATTCAGGAATTCTTGTTTCATATTAATATTATTCACCCCAAAAGTACTGAACTCTGTGCAGTTAAAAAATTTTCATCGTAAAAGCTCACCGGTTGGAAAGTATTTCTTTTCAAATGTTTATCCCCTGCAGGCAGGTTGGTGGCAAAAATAAGACAGCCACAGTTGATGTGTATGCCCTGGGGGGAAACGTTCACATCCATAATGTCTTTTGAGAAAGTCCCTCAACAAAGCATGGAGTTCAAGGATACAATTTTACGGAGAAATCTATAGATTCCGTAAATTCTGTTAATTTTATGCGTTAATACTATGAGTAAACATATTCCAAATACAATTACAGCATTGAACCTGATTTGTGGGGTTTTATCCATTTTTTTCATCATCAGGGGTGAAGTTATATGGGCTTCATACATGATCTTTCTGGCTGCAATTTTTGATTTTTTTGATGGTTTTGCTGCCAGGCTTTTGAATGCATACTCCGACATTGGAAAGGAGTTAGATTCTCTTGCCGATCTTATTAGTTTTGGCCTTGCCCCCTCATTTATTGTAATGTATGAAATTGCTGATGCAATGGGATTAAAAATGCAATTCTCAATGCATGGGATTAGCCCTTTTCATCTTATTCTTCTTTTCTTGCCAATTCTTCTTGTTGTGGCTACAGCTTTCAGATTGGCAAGGTTCAATAATGATCCTTCTCAGGAAGAAACTTTTTTAGGTTTACCTTCTCCTGCCTCGGGCTTATTTTTTGCATCTCTTCCACTGGTAAGGAACTACCTGGAAGAATTTTCCTCAACTAACTTTCTCAATAACCCGGCTTTTATTGCAGCTCTGGCTTTAATATTTTCATACCTTCTGATCTCAAATGTTCCTATGTTCTCTTTGAAAATCAAAAACATAAGGGCTAAAAAAAACATCCCTTCATATATCCTCGGCATCATTTCACTGGCATTATTGCTCTTGTTTTCACTAAAAGCTGTTTTTGCTATTGTTATTTTATATATTTTTATGTCATTGATTTTAGTTCTGATTCCACAAAATACCGAAAAGGAAAAATAAATTATTAACAAATGAAGTTCATTGCCGAAATAAATATAATGCCTTTAAAAGCCCTGCTCGATCCCCAGGGAAAAGCTGTTTCTAACAGCATGAAAAATATTGGATTTCAGGAAATTGAAAATGTAAGGATTGGCAAGCACATAACTTTAGAAATAGAATCAGATTCGAAAGAGGAAGCCATGGAGAAAGTAAATGAAGCCTGTAATAAGATATTGGCAAATCCTATCATGGAAGGATACGAATACACGATCAAAGAAATATAATATTTAAAACTTTCGGGCTTTTACCATACTGGTTGAGCCAGGAAAACCCAAGATTGCCTAACTAAAGAGGCCGGCAAACCGCCGGCCTCTTTTTATTAAAGATCAATTGTTTTTGTCAGTTTTCCCGCCTTTCTTGAATCATAGGAAATATTAAGCTCCCCTTTCCCCGAAACAAGGAATTGATATTCCACTTTTCCAAATCCCGGAACCTGGCAAAACTGTACTTCAGGTTTGTGTCTCTTATAGCTTACCTTGTCAAAATACAAGTCGGTAATCTTCCCTCCTGAAACTACATTTACTCCCTTTCCGCTAAGTCTTATTATATCCATAGGATACACCTTATCCTTCACTGTATGATAAGTTATAGAAGGTATGGCCTTATTATTGGTCAATCTAACTCTTATTCGGTACAAGTCTTTGGCAATTTTTTCCTTCTCAAAAACTTCCATTTTCACTTCAGGTGTTTGCTCAGCAGCAAAAATTACTGCTGCTGCATTTCTGTGTACCAGGTCCTGGAGCATAAAAGGGTGTGGCAAACGGGAACTCATTTTCGTCCATCCGCCAATCTCAATATCTCCATACAGGGGATGCTTATATGATTTCCATGCTGTGAACAACTCACCCATTGCCACATGATCATTATACTTAAGTTTTTCTCTTGCCCTTTCCTTATTTGGTCCTGAAAAAAAGTTTTCTTCTTCATCTCCCTTCCCTTTCTCAGGTTTACTATAAGTTTCCGTAGCAGATACAAAAAGTTCACCTATAAAGGTATATGCACCTACAATATGATCCATAAAATCACCAAAATCACCATAAGTTGTATACAGGTCTTTCCAGCTGATTAAGTAACGGTAACCGGGAACTATTTTTTCAGCATTTTCACCCAGGTAATCATAGACCCTGATATCTCCCGGGTCGAATTCCCCCTGTGCTTTAGTACTTGGGCCCCTTAAAAACATGCCACCGCTGTTATGAAAAGCAAATACCATAATGATATTTGGCCTTTTCAGGATATAATCTTTTATTGCACTTAATCCAACTCCTGAAAAAGGATAATAACCTGAACCTCTTTGCACATACGGGGGAGCCCAGTTATACCCCCAGTTGCGGTTTGGATCTACATAACCTTCTGAATCTTCATTCACCCTGCCATCTCCGTCGTTATCAATACCCTCATAACCAAGTTTTGTCCATTCCCCTTTTTCACCCGGTTTTACCCTGATCATGAGACGTGGATCTTCAGGGTCAGTCTTATAATCACCAAAAGGATCTTTTATTCTCATCTGGGTAATGCTTCCATCCCCATCAAGATCGTCTGGGAAATCCTCATCAAAAAGCCCGTCCCTGTCATCATCTTTAGGTCTTCTCAGACCACGATTCGTACTGGGAGTGTTTGCATCCTCAAAAAAATGATACCTGCCGTCAACATTTACACTTGGAATAAGATAAAATGCATTTTTGTCAACCAGCTTTGTTATCTTCTCATTTTTACCATACTTCGTTAGCAGCTCATTTGCAAGATAGAGTCCTACTTCTGCCGCCTGGATCTCATTCCCGTGAATGTTTCCATCCACATAAACACCTGGCTTGGTCAGCGCCTTGCCTGTTTTAGGGTTATTGATTGTAAGAGCATATATCTCTCGTTCTTCTTCAGATTTCCCTACCATCTCTAATTCTGTAAGATCAGGATAAGCAGTATGAAGAGCCTTTAAAGCCTCTACTACCTGCTCATAACTATAATAAAAGTCAAACCTAAGAGGAACACTAATTTTTGTTTGCTGTGCAAAAAGAGGAAAAATAGAAATTATTCCCAAAAGAATAAAAGCAGTGATTAGATTTAATTTTTTCATTTTACACCTCCAATCTTTATTTGTTTCTCATCGCCCCAGGCGAAAACAGATTTTAGTTTAACGTTTAAATTCACTCCTTTTTCAGTTTCAATCAACCAGTTAAGTTTCTTAACTTTTAATCCACCAATACTGTTTATTGGTGTTCTTTTTTTACCTGAAAGTAAACTTATATCTTTTCCGTCAAGTTCAATAACTGCCGGAGCAGGCTGTTCGTTTCTTTCGCCCATAGCTGTTGGAAATGGCAAATAAGATCCATTCTCAACCCAGATGATTAGCTCGTACACACCTGCACCCTGAGGCTTTACTTCTGATTGTAAAATGATCAGCCTGGGTAGTTTCTTACTTAATTCCAGAACCCATGGAACCTGTAATGAAAAAAGCGAATCCATAATTTCTTTCGGGGGTGTATTATTAACAAATGGAACAGTCCCTCCTATTTCTACATCTCCCAGATCAGGATGCTTAAATGGTGTCCAGTCCACAAAACCTTTTCCTCCCAATTGATCATCACTGTATGCAAGAAGAGCTTTAGTTTTTGGATCTCCTTCTTTTTCATCCTTGGGTTTAGGCATATCTTTCATCATACCGGCCATTTGTTTTGGAGATACCTGTCCACTCTCTACCATTTTTATTACACTCTCAGCCTTAAAATGGTCAGGAGCACCTGATTCTTTAAGAAAAATGGTAATTTTTTCTTCTCCAAGGGCAATGAAATCTTCAGAAGACATTTTTTCCAGTTTTTCAATGGTAATACCACTTTCCTCCTTCTTTTCTTCTTTAACTTTAGGAAGTGTCCAGAAATCCATTGTAAAACTGGGAATACCCAGGTGATAATACGACCATAATTCAAACGACCCGTCTTTAGCACTTTGAGGATCCAAACGTTCTGCCTCCAGGCCTTTATCTTTTAAATACTCTTTGTATTGATCAGATAGTTCTTTATAGAATTTAAGATCCTTCTCCAATGGATTAACAACTGCTCCAAGTCCCAGGAAACTTGCTACCATACTCTCGGTAACAGTCATTCCGGCAGGAACCATTGGCTGCACCAGCTCAATAATTTCACTTATGGAATATGTACGGTTTGGATCGGCTCCGAACATTTCTGCCATGCTTTCAGGAATTTTTATCTTATCCATATCCACTCCTGCTTTTCGTCCTCCTTTTGGAGCTTGCAAACAAAAATTGGTAGCACCAAAATTCATGGTCATCGCAATCTCGGGGTGTTCAAATACAAATTTTATTAACTGAAATGATTCATCGGTACAACCGGGCCAAAGGCCACTGGTTTTTGTAAATGGTTCAAAAAGGTGAGGGAAATTAATTCCAACATTTACCCCGCCGGGTCCATCCTCGTTGTATTTTCCATCTCCATCATCATCCAGGCCTTCTGAATAAAGTTTATAAATACCTTTTTCGCCTTTGTTTGCATCAGCTTTCCTGAGCATTCGTGGATCTCCACCCACCGGGATCCAAATACCTTCCGGGTCTTTAACTCTCATTTGTGTGATGATGCCATTGCCATCCAGATCATTATAACTGTCTTCATCTGTCAGATCATCCATATCATCATTATGAGATTTCTTGTTCCTGGCGTCAAACCTCAAAGGAGTTTCGAAATAATGCGCGTAGGCATCAGGATTCCCACAGGGAAGTACATACCATGTCAGGTCTTTAGGACTTTCCCCAGAGCTTAAGATATAGTCTGCGAGGTAAATGGCAGCCATACTAGAAACAGGGACTGTTCCCTCCATGTTGGCAACTACTAAAATTGCAGGCATAGATTTCTTTTCCTGTCCGGCTTCCGGGCCAATTTCCAGCATTTGCAAACTACTATTTCCGGCACTACTAGCAAGTTTTATCAAGCTTGTTTGCTTTGGGAATTTCTTATTCAGATCATTCAGAGCATTATTCAAGTCTCCAGGATTAAGATAATCCTGGTAGCTTTCGGATAGTTCCTGGGCCAGGATTTCTTCCTGGCTGACGCTCCAGAATATTCCAAATACCAGCGAAAAGAGTATTAACTTAAGAAAGTAGAATCTCATAATTTAAGGTTTTAATTAATTAATAATAGTACAAAGGGGGTTATACTATCCGAAAGTTGAGTAAAAGTAATAATTCTACTTAATAATGATCTCTATACGAAAAATTAATTCAGGATTTAGGAGGAATCATGAACCATTTGAAAGATTATTCCTCATCAGCTTTCACATTAGATTCAAACTTATGCAAAGCCCAGTTTGAAATAACATATCCGGCTAAAACAACTAGTGGCAAGATCAAATAAAGAAAAATTGAGCCTAATAACATGATTAATAATTTATATGCTTAATATATATGAGATTCAGATTTTATTTCCTCTTCAGAAATTTTCTTATTGCTAATTAATTTCCATGTATACCAGATGTAGGCAATTACAAAAGGGATCATTAATGAAACAACAGACATCACTTTCAGTGTATAATAACTGGATGATGAATTCTCAATAGTAAGTGAACTCTGCAAATCAAAAGATGAAGGATAAAAGGCAGTTTGATTAAAACCTGCAAGGATAAGCAAGGAGAATACCGTAAGGAAAGTTCCGCTCCCGGCAAACCAGAAACCCCTGGTTGAGTTCTTAAAAAGGCTTATAAAAAGGGCCCAGAGTACAAGAATCACACCTATAAGAAGGATGAGGGTGTTTAATGGCATTTGTAAAATATTATTCAGATATTTGTTTGCCTCCATAAAAACGAGCCCGGTTTCACGATCATAAGCGTATCCTTCAGCAAATAAAAGACGAATCAGGAAAAGCAAAAAGAAAACAAGGAACAGGCCAGCCTCATACCACAACCTCTTTCTAGCTCTTTTTATCAAATTATCTCCTTCCAGGCTGTTTATCAGAAAAAGAATTCCCAGGGTCCTGGATAAGAATAATATCGCAAAACCAAGGGTGAGATTCTGAATATTCAGTAAGGCTTCCAAGCCATAATATGGAGTTTCCCACTGGGAAAGGTTCATGTCATTTACTGAAAATTGTGATCCTGTAAACAAAGTAGCTACAACAACTCCCAGGAGAAACGGCCCAAGAGCGCCATTGAAAAATAAAAAAGCATCATAGGTTCTTTTGCCAAGAAAATTATTTGGTTTTGACCTGAATTCATAAGACACTGCCTGTACAATGAAGCAGAACAAAATAGCCATCCATACCCAGTATGCCCCTCCAAAACTAGTTGCATAGAACAGGGGGAAAGAAGCAAAGAAAGCTCCTCCGAAAGTAACGAGAGTTGAAAAAGTAAATTCCCACTTTCTTCCAAGAGCATTAACAATCATGGTTTGTTCTATCTCTGTTTTTCCCAGGTTATATATCAAGGTTTGCCCTCCCTGCACAAACAATAGAAACACAAGTGCTCCTGCCAGTATAGAGATGATGATCCACCAGTATTGCTGTAATAATAAGTAAGATATATCTAATAACATTTTATTTTCCTCCATCTTTAGGTCCTAGTTTTATTTGCTTAAACATAATCTTCAATTCGGCTATAAGCAGTGCAGTGAAGAGGAGTGCAAAAAGCCAGAAAGTAGTTTGTACAGAACTCACATTAATTTGGGATACAGCGGCCACAGTGGGTAACATATCCTGAATAACCCAGGGTTGTCTTCCAACCTCGGCAACAATCCAACCTGCTTCAGTGGCTACATAGGCCAGAGGAACCATGATGATTCCAAGCCTCAACAACCATTTCTTATTGTGCAATTTGTTATCAACACTAAAAAACAGAACTACAGCAAGAAAAACTATGAACAAAAAGCCAAGACCTACCATGAGGTGAAAAGAATAGAACGTCAATGAAACGCTTGGGATAATAGATAATGGGTTCATTCCCTTATAATATCCATAACCAAAATATTGAAAATTGTTTTCCACCCATTCAGGGTCATCAAATTTTTGTTTGAGTTCAGCATACCTGGATTCATCTTTCCCTTTTACTTCTTTCAATTCCCGCAGTGCTTCTATAGCAACTGCACCCCGGTTGGCTTTCTCACTAAAAGAAAGTATTCCTCTTTCTTCATTCCCATCAATCATATCCATGATTCCAGGTATAAATCCATCTGGAGAAAGGTGCACCATATAAGATAAAGCACTGGGTATTTCAATTTTAAAAATAAAGTCTTTCTTCCTGTACTCTGCCTGTTCTTTACCAGAAAGAGCCCCCACAGCAACCAGGGGTGCGTTTTCCTGTCCCTCGTAAAGTGCCTCCATAGCTGCAAATTTCATAGGCTGGGTTCTGGCTACATCTCGGGCTGAATTATCACCAGAACCAATCATATTCACCGAAGCAACCAGTCCAAATGATGCAGCCACAATGATGCTTTTTTTAGCAAACATCAGGTTCCTGTTCTTGATCAGGTACCAGGAACTGATTCCGATTACAACCAAAGCAGCAAGCACATAGCCCTGGGAAACAGTATGCAGGAATTTATTTACAGCAGTTGGAGAAAGCAATACTTCCCAAAAATTAACCATCTCATTCCTGGCAGTATCAGGGTTAAACTTCATTCCTACCGGGTTTTGCATCCATGCATTCGCAACAAGGATCCATATTGCTGACAAATTAGAACCAACAGCAACAAGCCAGGTAGAAAGAAGATGGAATTTTTTACTCACCTTGTTCCATCCGAAGAACATAACTGCTATAAAGGTAGATTCCAGGAAGAAAGCCATGATTCCTTCTATAGCAAGTGGAGCACCAAAGATATCCCCAACAAACCAGGAATAATTTGACCAGTTGGTTCCAAACTCAAACTCGAGGATGATTCCGGTAGCCACCCCAATAGCAAAGTTAATCCCGAATATGTTCATCCAGAATTTAGTGGTCTTTTTCCAGAATTCATCCCCTGTTCTAACATATATCGACTCCATTATTGCAATGATAAATGAAAGGCCCAGGGTAAGTGGCACAAATAGCCAGTGGTAAAGGGCTGTAAGGGCAAATTGTGCCCTCGACCAATCTACCAATGACATGTCTAAGTTTTCAATCATTACTATTTGTTTTATGATTTGTTAATTGCTCTATTACATAATCTCCCCTTTCCTCATCGCTGGTAAATTTTGATTTTAAAATATCGGGGAAAAAGAAGAGCTTTAAAATAGCGAACATGATAAATAGCTTTACAAGAATAATAATCCACAGAGTCCTTCCAAAGGTCATAGTTCTGAAACCGTCATAGTATAAATAGAAGACTTTCTTAAATACTTTTTTCATTGCTAAAAATTCTCCGGGCTTCAGGTAAAATTACCAAATTTTAAATATGTTAATAAAGCTTGCCGAGTAAAAGAAACTTATCTGATCAGGTGAAAAAAACCAGATTTGACAAATTTTTCATCGAAGGTGAGAACATAGTAGTAGATACCGGGGAAAACTTCCACCCCCGAAGGAGATTTCCCATCCCAAATGAAAGTATAAGAACTTTTCTTATAGACCAGAGTTCCTGATGAATTATAAATGGTAAATGAATATAAGGTTTGTCCATTAGTCTTGAGCACCAGAAAGTCATTTTTACCATCTCCGTTGGGAGTGAAAACATTTGGAACCTCGACCTTATTCTGAACATTAATTTTCATTGAGGAGGAGGCTGTTGATCCGGCATCAGAAACCATAAAGGAAACCAGATAACTCCCCGGGTTGTTATAGGAATGACTGACAACAGGAAGGTAAGAAGTTTGGCCATCGCCAAAACTCCAGGCAAAAGTAAAGGCAGAGGTATCTGAGAGCAGGTAGTTACTGTTAAGATGAATGGTATAAGAATGAATATCATTGGTATCTACCTGAAAGCTTGCATCCAATTGACCTGAAACAGACAAACTGCCTGAAAGGATGAATAAAAATAAAAGGGATCGTAATCTGTTCATAAACAATTCAATCAATTTTTTCAGTTATTCTTTTCACTAATTTAAACCGATCCAAAAATTCACGTGCAAAAACACGGATTACAGTATATCCAGGTATCGCGAGAATCATCCCGGGAATCCCTGCAAAGCTACCGGCTATTATAATCACAAGAAAAATTTCCAGTGGATGTGCTCTCACTGAAGTTCCATAAATAAAAGGTTGATGAACAACATTATCAATTACCTGGACTACAGCAAACACTAAAACCATAAAACCCAATAAAGGTAATAATTCAGAATAAAACTCTAAATGGAGATGATTGGCAATACCCAATAAGAGGCCCAGGGAGGCTCCTATCAGAGGACCCAGGTAGGGAATTACATTAAATATTCCGGCTGTAAGACCAATAACAGCTGCCAGCTGAAACTTGAGGCCAACAATCATCATACCTAATGTGACCAGTATTGTGATGGAGGAAACCTGTAGAAGTATCCCTACAAAATACCTGGTTAGAAGTTCCTTTGATGAATGGAGGAAACTTTTAAATTTCTCTTCATATTGAGTGGGAACAAAAAGTAAAATTCCTTCTGCAAATAAGTGTTTATCTTTTAAAAAGAAAAAGGTGATAAAACTAACTGCAAAAAAAGCGAAAAGAATCTGTCCCATCACTCCAACGGTTCCGCCAATTGCACTTGAAATGGCTGAAATGTTGAGAAAAGAAATTAGTTTTTTCTCTAATATCTGCTCAATGGAAATGACTTCTTCCCCATTAATATTAAGCTGAAACATAATAGATTCAAGCTTATCCAATGGTTCAGAAAGACTGTTTTGAATGGCGTTGAGATCAATTTTTGAAAGTTCCTGAATCTGATTTCCCCACAAGGGAATAAAAAATATGAAAAAACCCACAATAATGGCCCAGAGAGCAAGCAAGGTAATAAAAGCACTCAAAGCATTTGGCATGTGAAAGTTTTTGTATTTTAATTTATTCAGCAGAACAACGATTGGTCTGCCAATAAAAGAAAACACTACAGCAAGAAGAATATACGCAACAATATTCTTAAAATACCAGAGGATAAATACAGTTATGACTACTGTTAATGCGAGAACAATATATTTGAGATTACCCTTCATGAATATCTTTAAGGTACTAAAATACTAATTTCAGGCTGCAAATTAATAATTTCTCAATTATTCTATCATGGATTCAAGGACAAACTGCCCAAAGGATTTTCCAAATTTTTTCAGCTCATTGGATTTTGCCTCATGTGGATAAAACTTAAAAAGGGCATGCGAATCAAAAAGCTTTAGTTTCAAGACCTTCAGATTTGCTTCAATAATTTCAATCGCTTCCCCACTCCACCCATATGAGCCAAAGGTGGCAGCAGGCTTACCTTTATCGCGAATGGGATTGATGGCTGAAAACAACCTGTAAACCGGGAGAAGTGTATTTTGATTAATTGTAGGTGAACCCACAAGAAGAGATGAACTCCTAATTAATTGTTCTTCCAGTTCACCAAGGGAAGCTGTTTCAAGATCAATCAGTTCTGTATTAATTCTACCTGCAGATTTCAACCCCTCTTCAACATTACAAGCCATTTCACGAGTATAACCGTATGCAGAAACATAGGCAATTAATACCCGTGGATCTTCTGTTTCCACAACATCCAGATATTGTTTAGCTTTTGCTTCAGAAAGATCCACATATTTTTGCCAGTTTGACTTGAGTATCGGGCCATGGCCAGGGCAAACAATATCTATTTCAAGAGGTCTGATTTTTTCTATTGCCTTCAGCATGAATTTACTGTAAGGCCGTAAAATCACATCAAAATAATAATTAAAGGCATCGTCAAAAGGACCAACAAGATCATCAAACATTTTCTCATCACAGTAATGACTCCCAAAAGAATCACAGCTAAATAATATTTTTTCCTCAAGGAGGTAGGTGTACATAGTGTCAGGCCAGTGAAGATTAGGTGCACCAATGAATTTAAGGGTCATGTTTCCCAGATCCAGCTCATCACCATCTCTTACCTGCCTGAATTTAAATTCTGCCCCAATCATATCCTTAAGATACCGTATGGCAGATCCGGTGCCAACTACAGTGGCTTTAGGTGCCAATTCCAGAAGATGTTTTAGATTCCCGGAGTGATCGGGTTCGGTATGATTCATAACAATAAACTCAATATCTGCAGGATCTGTCAGGGATTTTATCTTTCCCAGGTATTGTTCTTTGAATTTTTCTTTGGTAGTTTCGATAATTGTCTTTTTCCGGGCATTTATAAAATAAGAATTATAGGTAGTGCCGTAATCTGTAGACATAACAACATCAAAACTTACTATATCATAATCAAGTGCACCTATCCATTTAACAGTTTTTGAAACATCTAAGATCTTATTTATTGACTTCATAGGGATAGAAAATATTCATTAATATACCAGTAGCAAATTTAAAAAAAATAGCACCTGGTCAATGAATATAATTAAGATTTCTACAAAAAGAAAAAGGAGCCGATTTCGACTCCTTTAAAAACCCCAAACCAAACTAAACTATTTAATCTCAGAATCTTTTTTTTCCTTACTCTTTGTTGTGCAAGTAGTCTTCTCTTTGCTTTCACATGTGTTATCACACTCAGATTTTGCCTTCGCTGCTTGCCCCGAAGTTGCTTTTGTTTTAGTTTTAGCCTCTGCTTCACATGTTCCATCACATTTGTCTTCTTCACACTTAGGACATTTATCTTCATCCACAACAACAATGGTTGTTTCATTATTGCTTGCTATAAGAGGTGTAGAATAAGCCCCAATAAAAAGAACTAAACTGAATAATACTAGAAATTTTTTCATAACGATAAGGTTTTTAGTTAAAATTCAATGAACAAATATATATAATATATACAGACCTTTTTGTCTTTTTCTAATTTGTAACTAATTTAGAATAATGTTTGTTAAACCACTATTAAAGCTTAGCCAGAACGGTAGCTTTACCTTTTACTTTTTGATGAAGTTCAATCAGGATTTCAGCTTTAAGGGGAAGAAAGATATCCACACGAGATCCAAATTTAATAAAGCCTAATTCTTCTCCCTGTATGCATGTGTCATTTATATTTGGATAGGTAACAATTCTTCTTGCAACTGCACCGGCTATTTGACGTACCATAATCTCTATACCGGATTGATTTTCTATGACTATGGAGGTTCTTTCGTTCTCACTGGAAGATTTCGGATGCCATGCAACCCAATACTTTCCCGGGTCATGCTGTTTATATACAATTTTTCCGGAAACCGGGAAATAATTTACATGTATGTTTAATGGTGACATGAAAACAGAAATTTGCTGCATTTTACATTTAAAATAGGAATTTTCCTCCACCTCTTCAATTGCTACAATGGTTCCATCTGCAGAAGAAAAAACCTGCTTCTCATTGTTAACAATAGATCTGGAGGGTAATCTAAAAAAGTGCAATACAGAAAAGAGGAAGATTAAACTTACAGAAAGGATACAATAAAACATACAAAGGCTAAAGAAAAACCACCCCAGGAGGTTTATTACCAGCAAGCCAAGTAATACATTCCTTATTATTTTAAAACCTTCTTTATGAATACTCATAATTGACAACAAAGAAATAAAAATAAGAGAAACTATAAAATCATACTAAGGTAAGCATATACTATTGGTGCAGAAAAAATCACTCCATCAAAGCGATCCAGTAATCCTCCATGACCCGGGAGGATATTTCCGGAATCTTTTAATCCCAGATAGCGCTTTAACATCGACTCTACAAGATCTCCAAACGTAGCAAATACAACCACAATAAAAGCCAGAATCAACCAATCATGCAATTGAAGAACCGGGAAAAAGCGCGCAAGAAGGATAGCTGTGGTAAAACTAAATAATACTCCTCCAATAAAACCCTCCCATGATTTCTTAGGGGAAATTCTCTTAAACAATTTATGTTTCCCAAAAGGTACTCCTGCAAGATAAGCCCCTGTATCATTCAGCCAATTGAGAAAAAAGAAACCAAGGAGAATTTGATAATAATAATTGACCTTAAACCCGGGTTGGAAAATAAAATTTACGATATCTGCTTCACCTCCTGATTTTAATATAAGTTCTTCGGATGGATGAAAAACAAAATAATTAAAAAGAGAAAATGGAAGGGCAATATAAAAAAGCCCCAACATGGTAAAAGCAATATTATGGAAGGGGCGATTCTCACGAAGAAATAGTTCAGCCAGAAAAATCACACTTATCAGTGGAAAGAACAGAAAAATAAATCGAATGGGGATATATCCAATAGCATTCAGGAAGGCAAAAATATAGAACATAGAGGCAATTATAAGCCCATAAACTTTTTGAGGATGAATTTTGGCCCTGAGCAGGTTATTATAGAATTCATAAAGGGTTCCCAGCATGATTATGAAAAAGAGAGTAACAAAGCTCAGACTATTCAAGGCTATTGCACCTATTATTACAATTACAATCAGAAAACCTGTGGCTGTTCTTTTAATCAATGTGCTCAACTTTCTATGTTTTCAATTATTGATTTTGCTTTAATTACAAGGTCTCTGTCAACATACACCTCCACTTCTCCAAACATGGAATAGGATGAATCAATTTTATTAATCACAACAGAAACAATATTGTTCTCCTGGAGAACCTGTTTCACAATATCAGCAAGGTAAGGCTGATCGGTAGTAAATACTGATACCCAATTGTCTTCCATCATTCTATATTCACTGTGTCAGGTTTTACCTGTTTTATCATCAGACCGGGGCTTGCTTTGCTTCTTCTTTGCATAAATTCTTGTTCCTGCTTTTTTCACTGGAGTTATGGTTTTGTCATTCTTTCCTTTCCCAAAAATTCGTTCCAGATCTTCACTAAAAATGACTTCTTTTTCGAGAAGGAGATTTGCAAGTTCATCTAATCCCTTCCTATTATTCCTTAAAACTTTTTTTGCTGTTTCAAAGCTTTTATCAACAAGTTTTTTAACCTCATTATCAATTAATTCTGCCGTTTTCTCACTGTATGGTTTGTGGAAACTATATTCAGACTGGCCAGAAGAATCATAAAAACTAATATTCCCAAGCTCTGAGCTCATACCAAAATAAGTAATCATTGCATAAGCTTGTTTGGTTACTTTTTCCAGGTCATTCAGAGCCCCGGTTGAGATTCTATTAAAAACTATTTCCTCTGAAGCTCTACCTCCCAGGGCTGAACACATTTCATCGTATAACTGCTCTGTTGTAGTAATTTGTCTTTCCTCGGGGAGGTACCAGGCTGCGCCCAGGGATTTCCCCCTGGGAACAATTGTTACCTTTACAAGAGGACTTGCATGTTCAAGCAACCAACTAACAGTGGCATGCCCGGCTTCATGAAAGGCAATGGTTTTTTTCTCTTCAGGCGTAATAATTTTATTTTTCCGCTCCAATCCACCAACAATACGATCCACGGCATCCAGGAAATCCTGCTTTTGAACTTTTTTCTTATTATTCCGGGCAGCTACCAGGGCTGCTTCATTACATACATTTGCAATATCAGCACCTGAAAAACCGGGTGTTTGTTTGGAAAGAAATTCAACATCCAAACCCTTGTCAACCTTAATAGGTTTCAGATGAACATTAAAAATCTCTCTTCTCTCATTTAAGTCTGGCAATTCCACATGAATTTGGCGGTCGAAACGACCTGCCCTCATCAGTGCTTTATCCAGAACATCTGCCCTATTGGTTGCTGCAAGAATAATAACCCCAACATTGCTGCCAAAACCATCCATTTCTGTAAGAAGTTGATTCAGGGTATTTTCTCTTTCATCATTAGCTCCTAAATTTGGATTTCTCCCCCTGGCTCTTCCAACAGCATCAATTTCATCAATAAATACTATACATGGGGCTTTCTCCTTGGCCTGTTTAAACAAGTCACGAACTCTGGAAGCTCCAACACCTACAAACATTTCTACAAAATCGGACCCTGAAATGCTAAAAAATGGCACATTTGCTTCTCCAGCAACAGCCTTTGCCAACAGGGTTTTTCCGGTGCCGGGAGGACCAATAAGCAAGGCTCCTTTTGGGATCTTTCCTCCTAATTCTGTATACTTCTTAGGATTTTTCAGAAAGTCAACAATCTCCCGAATTTCAACTTTTGCTTCTTCAAGCCCGGCAACACTTTTGAAGTCGACCTTTACATTTGTGGAATCCTTGTCAAAAATACGAGCTTTAGACTTTCCGACATTAAAGATATTGCCAGCTCCACCTCCCGCTCCACCGCTCATTCTTCTGAATACAAATAGCCAGATAACCACTAAAATAATAAGCGGAAGCATCCAGCCTAAGGCATCCCCCAAAAAATCCTTCTTCGTTTCATAAGAAACATTTATTCTTTCATCCTCATTATAGTTATACTTATCCTGAATCTTTCCCAGCTTATCTTCAAAAGTCTCAAGTGGCCCAATATTAAAAATACATTGTGGGCTGGTTTCAGACCAGGTACTAAGTCCTTTAGGCCGTATATCATCATATTTCTCAAGGCTCCAGCTTTCTTTTTTCAAGTAAACATGAGCTATCTCCTTGTTTACTACAATAATCTTCTCTACCTCGTGATCCTTCATCATCTCACGTTCAAACCTCTGCCAATCCACTTTGGCAGTTCCTGATCCTGAATAGATGATATTAATAAAAATAAATACCACTGCCAGAATCCCATAAATCCAGTAAATACTAAACTTGGGACCACCTCCATCCTTGTTTGACTTTTTACCAAACAAAGAATTCATATTTTGTTTTTTCTTGTTCTCCATAGTTCTCTTCATCAAATCGCTAATTCACATCTTCAATTTTTTCAATTTTGGCATCTGCCCATAAGTCTTCAAGATTATACAGTCTTCTAACAGACTCCTGAAAAATATGAACTACAACATCACTATAATCAAGCAAGATCCAATTTGCATGGGTCATTCCATCTGTATGGAGGGGTTTCTCCTTTGATCTTTTTCTAACGACATCTACCACTGATTCTGCAATGGCAGATACCTGAGAATTAGAATCGCCATGAGCAATAACAAACCTACTACATATTGAATTCTCAATCCCGGAAAGATCAAGCACAACAACCTCATTCCCCATTTTCTCAAAAATTCCTTCAATAACAAATTGTACCAACTTATTGGTCTGTGTTTCCTTTTTCCCTTTCATTCAATTATTTTGCACAAAAATAAGGAATTAAAATGATTAATCAGAACAACAAAAAATAGTAATTTTACGATAGTGTCTGAACAAAGACAAAAAACCTTACTTTGCAAGCTTAATTCCTATGGTTTTAACCTCCCGTTAAGCAAATAAATCATGAATCATTCAAGAAATGTCCCCGGACTAATAAAGCTTGACAGAACCCGCTCTACCAATGATTATGCAATTGAGTTACTCTTAAAAAAAGACGTATTGGATGGTACAATTATATGGGCTTTAGAGCAAACAAAAGGAAAAGGAGAAGGGGATAATAAATGGGAAAGTGAGGCTGGTAAAAACCTGACAGCAACAATTATTTTCCGGCCTTCATTCCTGCTCCCGGTAAATCAATTCTCTTTACTTCAAATTGTTGCCCTTGGGGTTTATGATTATTTAAAAACATATATTGATGATGTTTTCATTAAATGGCCAAATGACTTGTATGTTGGGGGGAATAAAATTGCCGGCATTCTTATTGAGAATTCTATAATCGGGGAAGAAATTAATTATTCAATTGCGGGTATAGGTATAAATATCAACCAAATAAAATTCCCCTCATCTCTTGAAAACCCTATATCCATGAAAATGTTAACCAGTAAGCATTATGAACTTGAGGAAAGCCTGAGCCTGCTAAATCAACATATTGGAAATAACTACCAATTTCTAAAAGAAAGAAAATATAAAGAAATCAATAGTAGATACCAATCTGTATTATACAAACTGGAAAAATTATCTGCTTTTCATTTTCAGGGGAAAATGATCCGTGGAAAAATCAAAGGTGTTTCTGACACCGGAGAATTATTACTGGAACTGGAATCCGGCGAGATACAGTCTTTTGGATTTAAGGAACTTGTTTACGAATAAGAGAAATTTTCCATTTTCGTAATAATAATCTCCAGGAAATTCTTTAGGGGGTTGGAAGCTACCATCTTAATCATGGGATTCAGATCTGCTTTCATAGTCAAT
>JAYEGO010000015.1:0-6189 GCA_034659155.1 Bacteroidota bacterium
TCTGCTTTTTCTTTTTCTTCAGGTTTTACAGTGGCTTTAACAGTGGTCTTTGCTTTTGAGGTTTTCTTAGATGGCTCTGTTTTGGCCTTTGAAGTGGTTTTGGTTTTTTTCTCCTCAGATTTCACCTGTTTTTCATTTTCAACAAGTTCCTCCTTTGGAGCTTTTACAGTCTTTTCAGTCATTAGTAAAACAATTAATAATTAATAAGTTAGACAATATATAGATTTTTCAGCATGCAAAAGTAAGCTTTTTTATGGAAAATCCCCAAGAATCAGAAATAAAAGACCAGGTGCCAGTTGCTGGAAAAACAGGCTGTAGGCTGTAGGCTGAGATTGAAGACTCTGACTTCTAATAAGGTAATATCGCTAATCCTGATCACATATGGGATGAATAATAAAATCTGTTTCTCCTATACACACATAATAATAAAAAGATTCAGGGCTATGGCCTGTTTTGAATCTTGCAATACCCAAATTAATAAATCACAATTCTTCTGTTAATTAATTCACAGTAAAAGGTTTAATTGATTTCCAGCCTCGCCGGCAGGCAAGGCGACCCTGGTAATATAATGCCCTGCCTACGGCAGTATTATGTAAGGGGAATCTACCCCAGTGAGATTTTGTAAAGAGAATGTCCGTTTTTGGACACCCTCATATAATGAAATAAAAGCAGGGCTTCAGCCCAAAACTAATATGAAATTTTTCCTATACACACATAAAAATAAAATGAGGGGCTAAAGCCCATGTTGCCGGGTTAGCTTAACACCGGCATAAATGCCGGAGTTAGGTATAAGCCTAAACCTGTATTTACCATACCCTGCCTACAGCGAGGCCTGGCAGGGGAGATGAGAAAGTTATAGTTGGACTTTTCAAGGTTCATAAATACTCGTCAGACCACTATTTGTTAGTTCATAGAGTAAATAGATAAGTCTATCTACTGGCCATAACTATAAGTGGTCAGACGAGTAAAAAAGATAAGCCCTAAAATGCAGACCAGCATATAAAAAAAGCAGTCGCAGAAAAATTCTGCGACTGCTAAATATAATTACTGATTCAGTGGGCCCGGAATTTCCGGAGCCTCAAAATCAATTATTGATTAACCTCGGTTACAACATAAAGTCCGGGATCTTCATCAATATTGCCATTAGCATTAATTTCAATCTCACCATATGGCAACCTCTCGGGCTGTTGAACTCCTCCCGGATTAAGTGGGAAAGGAACTACAAGGTCACTGTCCGAAGCACGCAACCTCCGTACATCATTGAAAGGCATAAAGGTTCCAAAACCGGAAATATAGCGCTCCTCAATAATTTCCCTGAGTAAGGCCCTGGTATCATCAATCCCATCGATGTTTTCCATTCCTCCGCTGGCAAAGTCAGCGGCCACATAAGGAATATATAGATAAGTAGAATCTGCAAAAGCTGCATTCAGGCGTCCCCCTGTATTCAACCATGCCCTCAATTCATTCAAATGAACAAGACCGGCAGCTAAACCGGTGTTTCTTGCAGCGCATTCCGCAAGAATCAAGGTATTCTCCTCAAAACTTACAAGCTCCTGTGGTTCAAACTCTGCAGCAATTCCAATATTACTTGGCCCAGGATCTTCAATAATTGTGGAATAATGAAAGCGGGCATATTCAACGGTCTTCGCATTGTTCCTTGATATACCACTCACTGTATCAAGCAATTGAATAAGATAGCTGTTCCCTGTTCCAATATCTCCCTCACGTGATCCGGTGATCATGGTATAATACATATTCTTATCCCCTACTGTTCCTTCATTACCAATTGGCCAGAAGCTATAATTACCATCATAAGATGATATTCCACTTTCAGCAGCAGTATATGCAGCTGAATAGTTCTTCATCTGCAAAAGGTAACGTGCCTTTAATGTATTAGCAGTTGCAATCCAGTTATTTCTATCACCTGAAAAATGAATATCTTCATCAATGCTTCTACCAGGATCAGCACCATTCAGATCGGTAATTGCATCGTCAAGTAAGGCAATTACAGCAGTGAAAACCGAAGCCTGGCTGTCAAATACCGGATCATGAATGTCAGGATTGTTAATCTCAGAATAAGGAATATCTCCAAATACAGAAGCTGCACTACCAATAACATGCGCCTCCATTACTTTACAAATTCCAACCATTAGATTGTCATCCGGCACCATGTTTCTTATAGCCCTTACATTGGGAATACATCCCACATAGGTACGGCTCCATGTTTGATCAGATTCTGCTGTTGAAAGAGCATATCCGTAAATATTGGAATACAAAGATTGAAATCCAATAAGTTGTCCGCTGTACATAGCTGCAATACGATTGGTGTGACTGGCCTGAGCCACCGTATTAGCAAGCTGGGCTCCTGTTAAAAGCAGCCTTGCTTCAATATCTGCCTGTACCAGATTGTTTGGGTTCTCATTGATGCCTTCCACCATTTTTTCACAGGAGGTCAACAAGATGCTCAAACTCACCATTACAAACAATGTTTTAATAAATATTCTCATAATTGTATATGTTTTAAGTTTTTAAATAGTTCGTTTAAACAATTAGTAAGTTATAGAAAGTGAAAACAAGAAAGAACGGGTACTTGGGTTGGTAAAATAATCCAAACCAAATCCGTTGTTAACACCCGATTGGTTGATCTCAGGATCCACACCCGGAATGCCATCCCATATAAACAAATTCCTTCCGGAAGCTGTAAATACCACAGATCCTAGTTTTGTTTTCTCCCTGAACTTTGCCGAGTTAAGAGTATAACTTAAAGAAAGTTCCTTAAGTCTTGTCCACGTAGCATCATAAATTGAGAAGTTATATAATTGGTTGTCTCCAAATCCTCCACCAATACCATGTCGGTACCATGTTTCATCAAGCAGAACATCTCCACCACCAAAATTCTCAATATTTCCACGAACTGTTGTCCCTTCAGTGATTACATCACCGTCATAATTTACAATATCACTGGTAAGGGTTACCCTGCCTGCAGTTTCCTCCGTGGTTCCAAATCGCCTTAATACCCATAAAGTTCTTGGAGAAAAATCTCCACCTTGTGAATGGGCAAACAAGACATTCAAACCAAGTCCTTTCCAGTTAGCTCTCACCCCAAAACTACCTGTCCAATCTGGATTCGGATCACCCAATTTAACAGGACTGCTTGTCATTTGCGGAAAACCATTGCCATCCAAAACATAGTCACCATTGTCATCGACTTGTGAACCGGTTCCATAAAGAACTCCCAATGCTTCACCTACTACGGCTCTTGAATTTACAGAACCAGGAGCCAGTGAAATAGATGCTGTTCCGGCCAGGTCTGTAACTTCATTCTTGTTCGTAGACCATATCATGTAAGCATTTACATTGAAATCCCTGTTCCTGATGATATCATAACTCAAATCCATTTCAAAACCTTTGTTTTCCATGCTTGCAGCATTTGCATACTGTGAATCATAACCAAAACTTGGAGAAAGGCCTACCCAGATCAGGATATCTTCAATAGTATTCTGGTAATAGGTAGCTGAAAAAGAAAGTTTATCCTGGAAAAATCTCAGGTCTGCACCAATTTCCCACTCTGTTTTCATTTCCGGCTTCAGATCCGGGTTTCCAAGATCATCATTCAGGCGGAACCCTCCACCAAATAAATTAATATCCAAAACGCTGGAATAACCCCAGTAGGAAAATCCTCCCTCAACCGTTGTTTCGAAACGATGTGGTGATGGCTGTACCCCCACTTTCCCCCATGAAGCTCTAACTTTCCCGAAGGAAAAAATATCGGAGGATAGCTTATCTGAAAATTTCCATGCTACATCAAATGCAGGGTAGAAAAAACTCCCTAACATACTGGAAGTAGCTTCCATTCCACCGGATGCATTCACATACAACTGATCAAACAAGCTGAAATTAAATACATAATAACCCCTGTTTGACCGAATATGAGTCTTGTAATTTTCATAGACTGAACTTTCAGCTGCTGTATTCAGGTCGGTGGTTTGTTTCCTGGAATTAGCAAGGAACCCTTCGATATCACCTGAATTGCGATTATATTGCCTGTCATTATAATTCCAGCCAAGGGTTGCTGACATTGAAACCTGGTCGGTTAAGTTGAAGTTTCCCGTACCCAGGACATCAAAATTCACCTCCTGGTGACGAATCATATCTTCTGCATATCTTCCTGCCCTCCGTCCACCACCACCGGAGTTGACCGGCCAGAACCAAACCCTGTTGTCATCAGATCTGTCTACTCCTCCTCTTGCAGTTAACCTGAGCCATTCCACAGGAGTTAGATTGATCTCCTGCGACATAATAAAACGATCAACTACAGATGTAGCAGCCTGCTCATAAAGAGTCCAGAGCGGATTGTTATATGAGGGAACCCCGTCAGCCATATACTTTCTGTATGCCCTGTGTGCATAGGGATGGGCTGTACCATCGGCTTCGTAATATGTCCCAATATAATCCCGGACATCAAAATCAACCGGACCACGCAACAAACCCAGCAACAAACCGGTAGTGTTTGAACTCTGCTGGATACGGTTTGAGCTGGAATGCATATAACTTGCTTTGGTACTTGCATTCAGCCACTTGTTTGGAAAATATTTAACATTAATACGCATATTGGTACGGTCGTAATCCGAATTCCGTATGATACCTTCCTGGTCGATATTTCCAATGCTAAAGAAGTATTGAGTTTTATCACTACCACCACTTATGGAAAGGTCGTTCTGCCAGAATCCACCGGTCTGAAATGCCGCATCCCAGTTTTCCTCCAAAAATGTTTCCTTTGAATTCTTTGTAAGGAGTGGATAATACTTGGTGCCATCCTTTGCCTCAAAATACCGGCCGGTCTCATCAAATACATCAGCCCCACCTGCACGATCAGGGATATAGTCACCCCATGATTCAGAACCAGTTGGACTATAAGAGCCATTCCTACCCTGGCCATAAATATCCTGTATTGGGTATCTTTTATTCACCTGGTCAAATGATAAAGTGGTTTTGTAATTGATGGTCAGTTTTCCCGGTTTTCCGCTTTTTGTTGTAATCACCAGAACGCCATTTGCTGCTCGTGAACCCCATAAGGATGCAGCAGCAGCTCCTTTCAAAATTTCAACAGACTCAATATCATTCGGGTTGATGTCATTTAAACGCGATTGTTGGGAAGTTCCGGCATCTGTACCACCTGAAATATTATTCCCTCCGGCATAAGTGGTTGAGTTGTTTATAGGCACCCCATCAAGAATGATCAATGGATTACTCGATCCCCCAATTGTGTTCGCTCCACGAATCCTGATTGTTGTACCGGCTCCCGGGTCACCGTTTGACCTGGATATCTGTACATTGGAAGCCCTCGAACCAAGCGAGTTCAAAATCATGGCTTCACCTGAACTAACAATATCTTCACCCCCAACTGCGGAAGACACCTGTGCAGATTCATCTTTTTTAACGGTAAAACCAAGAGCAGTTATAACCACTTCATCGAGATGCTTGGATCCGATTGTCAAGGTAATATTCATGGTTGACTGGTTGCCAACAGTTACCGTTTGTGTCTCAAAACCAATGTAACTAAACTCAAGTACAGACTCGGCTCCGGCCACCTGCAGGGAATAGTCCCCATTAATATCCGTAACTGTACCATTGGTAGTACCTACCTCAAAGACATTTACCCCCGGAAGGGTTTCTCCTTGAGCATCTGAAATTGTTCCTCGCACAATTGTCTGGGCAAACAAAGTTCCCCCCAACATGAACGAAAGAACAAAGAGTAAAATTTTAATTCTTCTCATAAGCATTAAATTTTAGTTGGTTAATTAATAAAGGTATTAAGAAAATATATAGAGAACATAAGGTTTAAGGGTGATTAATCATATTTAGATATTCATATATTTTACTAAAGTAATGAATAAAAGTTCATATGTGCAACATTGTCCGGAGAAAATTGACCATACATAATAAATTTACGCTATACTTTTGCACAATCGATTGTGCAAGTTAAGTAAAATAATACAAGCAATCCAAATTTATTTCTTGCTTTTAGATATAAACAATTAAGTTCTGTAAAAAACAGAAACCAAATTTGCTTAAAAACTCTTTCACTCCCATAATAAAGATTTATATTTGTCGGTTATAGGTTAGTTTTGAGTTTTGAGTTTTGAGTTTTGAGTTTTGAGTTGTGAGTTGTGAGTTTTGAGTTGTGAG
>JAYEGO010000016.1:0-6178 GCA_034659155.1 Bacteroidota bacterium
GTTTTGCATATCTTTTTAAGTCTCCTGTAACACGGTCGTCGAAGCGCATACCTATTGCAATGATCAAGTCAGCTTCATTGGTTTTCACATTTGGAGCGTAATTCCCATGCATCCCAAGTAATCCCACAAAAAGAGGATTGTTTGAAGGAAATGCAGAAAGGCCAAGCATGGTTGCAGACACAGGGATTCCGGTTTTTTCAGTGAAGCTAAGAAGCTCCTTCTCTGCTCTTGAAAGTAAAATGCCATGTCCGGCAAGAATCAGAGGTTTCCTGGAATTGTTGATTAGTATAGCGGCAGATTCCAGGTCGGAATGATTCAGTGGAACTTTGGGATTATAACTTCTGATATTAGTGCATTTTTCATATTTATAATCCACTTCTTGTAATTGAGCATCTTTTGTAATGTCGATGAGCACTGGTCCGGGCCTGCCGGTGGAGGCAATATAAAATGCTTTTGCCATGACTTCAGGTAGCTCCTCAGCTGTTTTTACCTGGTAGTTCCATTTTGTTACAGGCATTGAGATACCCAGGATATCAGTTTCCTGGAATGCATCGGTACCTATCAGTTGAGAGAACACCTGTGCTGTAATAAACACAACTGGTACCGAATCAAGATTTGCATTAGCAATCCCAGTGATAAGATTAGTAGCGCCCGGTCCGGAAGTAGCCAGGCATACACCCGTTTTTCCTGTAACCATAGAGTATGCCTGGGCAGCATGTGCACCACCCTGTTCATGCCTGACAAGAATATGGTTTAACTGATCTTCGTAATTCATCAATTCATTATATATGGGCATAATTGCTCCACCAGGGTAGCCAAATATGGTGTCTACACCTTCAGCCAGTAGTGAATGTATAAGTGCCAGGGCTCCATTCATCTTTTTTGGAGGATTGTTTTTATTCATCTTTTTTGAACTATCTGATTTCATATTATTTTAGTTTTATAATTCCCGAATTGCGCCCTTATCAGCAGAACTAACATGTTGAGCGTAGACCTGCAATGCTTTAGAAATACTTCTCTCCCGGTTGCGTGCAGCAAAGGCATAATTGCCTTTCGCCTTTTCTTTATCATTCCTATTTAAAAGTTCTTCATCACTCAACAATACATTAATTTTTCTTTCATGCAGGTTAATCTCAATTATATCTCCATCCTTAATTAATGCTAGTCCGCCACCTGCTGCAGCTTCCGGAGATATATGTCCAATGGAGAGACCTGAAGTGCCGCCTGAAAATCTTCCATCTGTTATTAAAGCACATTTTTTATCCAATCCTTTTGCCTTGATATAGGATGTAGGATAGAGCATTTCCTGCATGCCTGGACCTCCCTTTGGTCCTTCGTACCTTATTACTACAACTTCCCCCTTAAGCACCTCCCCTTTGAGGATACCATTCATTGCACTATCCTGAGATTCATATATCCGGGCTTTTCCTTTAAAAATAAAAAGTGAGGGATCAACACCGGCAGTTTTCACAATACAACCATTTCTTGCTATATTACCATAAAGGACTGCCAGACCACCATCCTTGCTATAAGAATTTTCCATATTTCTTATACATCCATTTTGACGGTTTGTGTCCAGGCTCTTGTAAACTTTATCCTGGGATGCCAATTTCAGATTCTTAAATAATCCGGGTGCAGATTCATAGATTTCCAGAGCTTCGTTACTTATACTGGAATTTCTGATGTCATATTTCTTAATTGCAGTTTTCAGATCCGGAAAATCTACTCTTCTTACAGTTGTATCAATCAATCCTGCCCGTTTGAGTTCCCCGAGTATGGAAATGACTCCTCCTGCCCGGTTTACGTCCTGGATGTGGTAGTTTGAACTTGGGGATACTTTACAAAGAGTTGGGACTTTCTTTGAAAGTTCATCAATGTCTTTCATATTGAATTTCACTCCAGCTTCATGAGCAATAGCTAAAAGATGGAGTACAGTATTTGTAGAGCCTCCCATGGCTATATCCAGAGACATTGCATTCAAGAAGGCTGGTCTTGTAGCAATGGACCTGGGAAGTACAGATACGTCACCATGTTCGTAGTATTGCTTTGTAATTTCTACAATCAGCCTGGAAGCTTGTTCAAAAAGTTTAAGACGGTTACGGTGAGTTGCTACGATTGTACCATTCCCTGGCAGAGCGAGTCCTAAAGCTTCATTCAAACAATTCATAGAATTTGCTGTAAACATTCCTGAACAGGAACCACAGGTTGGACAAGCATTTTTTTCTACCTGGGCAAGATGAGCATCACTAACATCAGGATCAGCAGCCATAACCATTGCATCCACAAGATCCAGATGATCATTGTTTAAAACTCCTGCCTCCATGGGCCCTCCGGAAACAAAAACTGTTGGGATATTTAATCTCATGGCTGCCATCATCATACCGGGAGTAATTTTATCACAATTACTTATACATATCATGGCATCTACCTGATGTGCATTGCAAACATATTCAACACTATCTGCTATCATATCTCGAGATGGAAGAGAATACAACATCCCATCATGTCCCATGGCAATGCCATCATCAATAGCTATGGTATTGAATTCTGCTGCAAAAAAGCCCTTTTCTTCTATCCTGGATTTAACTAATTGCCCAATTTCATGTAGATGGGCATGACCCGGAACAAATTGTGAGAAGGAATTCACAACTGCAATTACAGGCTTTCCAAAGTGTTCTTCTTTCATGCCATTGGCTCGCCACAGACTGCGAGCACCTGCCATATTTCTACCAAGCGTAGTAGTTGTACTCCTTAATTTTTTTTTCATAGTGTTAAAAAATATAAAAAAAAAGCTTCCCGGTTTCCCGGAAAGCTTTATACCATTTTATTAGGCATATTTTATCTCCGGGTATCTTCCTTAAAGGCAAGAATGAGAATAATAGAGATAAATATGAATAAATATTTCATGAATATATTTCAACTTTAAGCGTGTAAAAGTAGCTGTTATTTTGGAACAACAAAATTATTAATACTTTTTTCACAAAATACTGCAACTATGGTTAGGAAGCAACGTCTATTATTATGGGTAGTTGTTTATACTCAATATATCAGGAATGGGGGGTGAGACAACAAAATAATGTCAAATGTCAAATGTCAAATGTGTTATGTAATTAAAGGAGGTTTCAACATTCAGACATATATCATGGCAAGATAGTTATAGGATATTTAAAGAATGATCCCTGAAGAAGTTTGGACCGTTGTTCTGGTTCTTTTCCCTGTTCATTATGATAGCTTCTTCAGGGATCTGCTTTTTGTATTTGATTCTAAGGTGGACTAAAATCAGACAAATCTAATTCCTCAAGCAGTAGAGCTATTTTTTTAGAGTTAGGATATAGTATGTAAATTATTGTATTTTTGTCGCTTAAAAAATAAGTCAGGAAGCAGATTATGAATTTAGAAATTGTTTTTGAGGTACTTCGTCATACATTGATGATTACCGGCTTTGTTATGCTGGTGATGCTGATTATAGAATACCTGAATGTACAAACAAGGGGTACCTGGAGTAAGAAACTTAAAGCTTCTCCATGGATGCAGGTATTGATAGCAGGTCTTTTGGGAATTATTCCTGGCTGCCTGGGAACTTTTACAGCGGTATCTCTATTCTCTCACAGACTGATGAATTTTGCAGCTCTTGTAACAGTGATGATTGCAAGTTCAGGGGATGAAGCATTTGTAATGCTTGCCATTATTCCAGACAGTTTTGTAAAAATAACCATCATAATTTTTGGTGTAGCTATCCTTACTGGTCTTTTGTTAAATTTAATACCTCGAATTGCCAATTTTCAGCCCTTTGGCCCACATCACAAATTCAGCCTGCATAAATCTGAGGATGGTAGTGTCAGCCTTGATAGTACCAGAATAGCAGATCAATTTAAGAAACCATCCTTACTTCGGACTTTATTCAGTGGAGTGGTAATATCTTTGCTTATACTTATTTCTATTGGGATAATTGGACCGGAGGAGTGGAATTGGATCAGGATTTCTTTAATACTTGCACTGGTTTTTGCTTTGTTTATTATCATCACTGTATCCGGGCATTTTCTTGAAGAACATCTTTGGGAACATGTAATCAAGAAGCACTTTGTAAAGATATTCTTGTGGAGTTTTGGCACAATGTTAGTTATCCATATTCTTGAAGGACAAGTGGATTTGGCTAATTGGGTTCAGGGGAATTTACATATTATCTTAATCCTG
This sequence comes from Bacteroidota bacterium, assembly GCA_034659155.1. Lineage (GTDB taxonomy): Bacteria > Bacteroidota > Bacteroidia > Bacteroidales > VadinHA17 > JAYEGO01. The sequence goes on from JAYEGO010000016.1 coordinate 4,195, forward strand.
GCCATTCTTGTTGGTCTGATTCCGGAGTCAGGGCCTCATATGGTATTTATTTCATTATTTGTTGCAGGAACAATCCCCTTAAGTGTTTTAATAGTAAATTCAATTGTTCAGGATGGACATGGCAGTCTTCCACTACTGGCAGAATCGAAAAAAAGTTTTTTCCTGATGAAGTTTATCAATATGGTAATGGCCCTGCTTGTAGGTTTAATTGGTATTTATTCAGGGTGGTAATTGGCATATTCCTTTTCCCCGGGAAAGCTTCTATAGAGTTGATATACATTTTCTGCCAGAGTTGGTCAGAATGGAAACATCCAATAAATGTCAATTTTCTTTGAGTATTCCCAGTGAAATGTATATTTTCGTAGCTTGAGTAAAAATGAATATCTAAATGTTCTTACATCCTGCTACCAGGCAGGAATAATTTGATTTTTGGAGTGTTATGAAAGAGGAAACAAAAAAAAACAAGGAAGATAAAATTGAGGGAGAAGGAAATTCCATGAAAAATGAGAATCAGGGTTCCCCGGAAAATGATTTTGAAAATGCTGAAAAGAATACTTTGGAGAATGATTCAGGGGATCAGAAAACTGATTCAGAGATTGAGGAATCGACAGGAAAGACCGAATCTGCAGGAAATGATATTAAGGCAGTAGATTATGGTAAATTTTCTGTGGATGAGCTTGTTAGTACATTGTCTATTCTGATTACCGGAAGACCTGTACCTGAGATTAGGAATGATGTAGACCAGATTAAAACCTATTTTTATAAGAAGCTTAGAACCGAAAGTGAAACTCTAAGGAAAAAGTTTATTGATGATGGAGGTGATGCGGTAGATTTTAAACCTGAACCTGACCCAAGAGAAGAAGATTTCAAGGGCCTGCTAAATAAGTACAAATCCAGGAAATATGAACATAATAAGCAGCTTGAATTAGAAAAACAGACTAACCTGGAGGAGAAGTATAGAATTATCGAAGGACTTAAAGGTCTCATAAATAAAGAAGAGTCTATAAACAAAACTTTTCAGGAGTTTTGGGATTATCAAAATAAATGGAGATCAATTGGCCTGGTTCCTCAAAGTAAACTCAAGGATCTTTGGGAGAATTATCATTACCAGGTTGAGAAGTTCTATGATTATATAAAAATCAATAAAGAACTTAGAGATCTTGATTTAAGGAAAAATATGGAAGCTAAGATGCTTCTGTGTGAAAAAACTGAGGCCTTGTTGCTAAAGGATGATTCTGTGTCTAATTTCAGGGTATTACAGAAATACCATGAGCAATGGCGGGAGATAGGTCCGGTACATACCGATATTAAGGAACAATTATGGGAGAGATTTAAGACAGCTACAGCTAAAATTAATAAAAAGCACCAGCAATATTATGAAGATCTTAAATCTACCTTGAAAAAGAATCTTGAAGCTAAAACCGAATTATGTGAAAAGGTGGAAAGAATGCTTGAGGAGGCGACAACGGCTCATAAAATCTGGGTGCAAAAATCAAAAGAAGTAATTGACATTCAGAAAACCTGGAAGACAATTGGCTTTGCCCCTAAGAAATTTAATAATCAGATATACGAAAGGTTTAGGAAAGCATGTGATGGGTTTTTTAGTCAGAAAAGGGATTTCTATGCTGAAAATAAGGAATTACAGAAGAATAATCTGCAGCTGAAAATGGAATTATGTATTCAAGCAGAGGGAATCCAGGGAAGTGAGGAGTGGAAAAAGACAACTAAAGAATTGATACTTTTGCAGAAAAAATGGAAAGAGATTGGTCCGATACCAAAAAAGTATTCCGAAAAGGTATGGAAGAGGTTTAGAACAGCCTGCGATTATTTTTTTAATAAAAAATCTGAGTACTACTCGACCATAGATCAAAAATATGATCTTAATCTTGCGGCGAAGAATGAATTAATTGAGAAAATTGACAAACACCAGTTTGGTGAGGATGTGAAAAAGAGTTTTGAAGATCTTAAGGATTTTCAAAAACAA
>JAYEGO010000017.1:0-6171 GCA_034659155.1 Bacteroidota bacterium
ATACTGTTCAATAATACCATCTTTGATTAAAATATAAGAGTTCTCTATTTCAATTGCTTGCTCATAGCTCTGATCAGGGTTAATAAGACTGGCACCTTTGATTAACACGTACTTGTTGCTATCGTTGGTTGTGCATCCATACAGTAATACCAGGGCCACTACAACTATCAAAAATTTTCTAAGCATAATTTCTCTACTTTATATTTCTTGCAAAATACTAAAAAGCTTTGAGCCTCAACAGGGAAATATTGAATGTTTGGAAACACGAACTTAATTTGAGTTGAGAATTAGTATTGTAGGAAATGGAGTTATAAAGGCTAAAACAATATGGCAGGCAATATTTGGTTAAGAAGTCCAGCCTTTTTGCTAACTTTATTCCAGATCACTAAACTAAAAGATGGATGAATATTGAATCGTTTTATAAAATCTCTTACGGACTTTATTTGGTCTGTTCCGGGACTGATGAAAAGTCAAGTGGATATGTATCCAACACGGTATTCCTGGTAAGCTCAAAACCTCCGCAATTTGCAATTAGCTGCAGTAAAAATAACATAACTGCAGAATTGATAGCGGAGAGTAAAGTCTTTTCAATTTCTGTACTTGAAAAAGATACAAAACCACAATTGATTGGCCTGTTTGGATTTAAAAGCGGACGTAATACAGATAAGTTTAGTGCTGTGAATTATTTCACAGGAGAAACCGGAGTTCCTGTTGTTACTGACAATACAATTGCCTGGTTCGAGTGCAAGCTCATTCAGAGTATGGATGTTGGTACACACATGTTATTCATTGGTGAGGTAATTAACAGCGAATTGCTTAATGCCGAAAAAGAAGCTTTGACATATTCCTATTACAGGGAAGTGAAACGGGGAGTAGCTCCTCCAAATGCACCTACATATATTGCTAAGGATAAATCTTAATTGTTAATATTCAGGCTTAAAACGAAATACGATAAATTTTATTTGTAACATAATTTGAATATAAAATGAAAAGTTTAAAAGGAACAAAAACAGAACAGAACTTACTTAAATCTTTTGCCGGGGAGTCGCAGGCACGTATGAGGTATGATTATTTTGCGAAGCAGGCAAAAAAAGAGGGACTTGAACAAATCTCAGCCATCTTTGCTGAAACGGCCCTTAATGAAAAAGAGCATGCCAAGAGGTTTTTTAAATTTTTAGAGGGCGGCGTAGTGGAGATAACTGCAAGTTATCCTGCTGGAATTATTGCTACAACTATGGAAAACCTTAAAGCTTCAGCTGAAGGGGAAAATGAGGAATGGACAGAACTTTATCCTGAATTTGCCAAAATTGCAGATGAGGAAGGATTTGCAGAAGTTGCTGTAGCATTCAGGAAAATTGCCGAGGTGGAAAAGGCCCATGAGGAAAGGTATTTGAAACTTTACAACAACCTGGATCAGGGAAAGGTATTTGAGAGGGAGGGGAAGCTTGTATGGAAATGCAGGAACTGTGGATATTTACATGAAGGAGAAAAGGCTCCTGACTTGTGCCCGGCTTGTTTACATCCAAAAGCTTATTTTGAGATTAAGGAAGTAAATTACTAGTTTTTGTCTGGCGAATATAATTTTTACGCCGGGTGACTCGTAGAAGCAACAACTCGTCAGACCACTTTGGAGTGGTCAGACGAGTATTGACTAAATTCCTTTAAGTAATTTATCGATTCTTGTTAATTCCTCTTCAGAGAATTCCTTATGTTTCAAGCATCCCAGGGAATCTTCAAGCTGTTCAATAGTTTTGGCACCAACCAATACAGAGGTTACTCCGGGTTCTTTCAATACCCATGCAAGTGCCATTTGAGCCAGAGATTGTTGGCGTTTGCCTGCAAGATGATTAAGAAGTTTTAGTTTTTCTACTAACTCAGGCGTGATTCTGGAACTTTGAAGAAAGCCATGTGGATTTGCGGCTCTGGAGCTTTTTGGAATACCGTTTAAGTATTTATCACTTAGTAATCCCTGGGCAAGTGGAGAAAAGGCAATGCAACCGATTCCTTCCTCCTCCAGTAATTCCAACAGACCACCTTCAATCCAGCGATCCAGCATCGAATACCTGGGCTGATGAATGAGACATGGAGTTCCGGAATTCCGCAATATTTCACTTGCTTTTTTTGTTTGTTCCACACTATAATTTGAAATCCCAACATAAAGGGCTTTTCCCTGCTTAACAATATGACTTAAAGCACCCATAGTTTCATCCAGAGGAGTCTCAGGATCTGGTCTGTGAGAATAAAAAATATCAACATATTCCAGGCCCATTCTTTTCAAGCTTTGATCGAGACTGGAAATCAGATATTTTCTTGAACCCCATTCTCCATATGGCCCATCCCACATTAGATAGCCAGCCTTGGTTGAAATAATCAATTCATCACGGTATGGATACAAATCCTGCTTTAAAACCTTTCCTAAAGTTTCTTCTGCAGAACCAAATATGGGCCCATAATTATTAGCAAGATCGAAATGTGTAATCCCCTTGTCAAAAGCATAAAGCAGAACTTGCCTTGAATTTGAAAAATCATCAACAGATCCGAAATTATGCCAAAGACCCAGAGAGATTTTTGGGAGCAAGAGGCCGCTTTTCCCCGACCTTTTATAGGGGATTGACTGGTACCTTGAGTCATTTGCAGTATAGGACATTATATCTGAATATTGATTTATTAATGAAATTTATAAAGAAAGCTTATTCAACAAAAATAATTTTTTCACAGGATATAAGGCCAATATTTTGTTTAATTTTATTCGTGAAACTCAATTTTCAAAAACATAGTGCATTGAAATTTGTAAGTTGAACGAATCCCGATAGTGTAGCGTATCGGGATAAATGAGTATAATACTCCGATGCTTGCATCGTTTTGAAAACAAATTCCTATCTTGATACCTCGTCAGCTTTGCTACGAGGTAGTTCATTCGATTATTATGGGAACATTAAAACTATACAGGGCTTCTGCAGGTTCGGGCAAAACTTTCCGACTGGCAAGGGATTATGTGCTCTTGCTGCTTCAAGATCCAGGTTTATTCAGGAATATCCTGGCGGTAACTTTTACAAATAAAGCTGCTGATGAAATGAAGAGCAGGATCATGAAGAAGCTTTTTGAGATTAGTACTTCAGAGAATGAAACAGATTATACAGATTATTTTGTTGATGAAACAGGCCTTTCCCGAAAAGAGATAAGGGAAAGAGCGGGAAGGATTTTGAAGAGCATACTCCACCAGTATTCATTTTTTTCAGTACAGACAATTGATAGTTTTTTTCAAAAAGTGATTCGGGGTTTTATCAGGGAATTGGGTTTAGCTTATAATTATTCTATTGAATTAAATCATGACCGGGTTCTTGATATGGCTGTTGATACTCTTTTGCAGGATGCAGATGACAACTCTGAATTGCGAAACTGGCTGGTTCAGTTTGCCAATATGAAGATTCTTGATGGGAATTCATGGAACTTTCGAAGGAATTTGGTCTTAATGGGAAAGGAATATTTTACCGAAAAAGTAAAGGCTCTGGGTGAGGAAATGATGTTGACCATTAAAAGCAGGGATTTTCTCAAGAGCTATAAGGATGATATGCGAACATTGATTCAGGATTTTGAGGATCAAATGCAGGAGTTTGGGAAAAAGGCTCTTTACATTATGCAGGAAAATTCACTGGAGGTAAATGATTTTGTTCAGAAGGGCAGGGGTGTAGGCGCTTATTTTACCAGTATAGCAGAAAAGCAAAAATTTAAATATAATTCATATGTTGATGCTGCAGCAGGAGACATAGAAAAATGGTTTCCGCAAAATTATAAATCTGGTTTTGATCATCTGGCTCTGGTACAGGATGTTTTTCAACCTCTTTTGTTAGAGATCCTTGGTTTTTTTCATCAGGCTCATCCTCCTTATGCAAGTGCTAAATTAGTATTAAGCCAGTTCTATTCCCTTGGAGTTTTTTATGATCTTGTTGAAAGGATCAAGGGATACTCAAAAGAGAAAAATAGTTTTTTAATTTCTGAAGCATCTACTTTCTTATGGAAGATAATAGCTTCAAATGATGCCCCATTTATTTATGAAAAAACAGGGTCTTTTTACAAACACTTTTTGCTGGATGAGTTTCAGGATACTTCAGTGATTCAATGGGAAAACTTCAGGCCACTTATTGCGAATAGCCTTTCTCAGGGATATGAGAACCTTGTTGTTGGAGATGTAAAGCAGTCTATTTACAGATGGAGAAACAGCGATTGGAAAATTATGGCAGAGAAACTGGATTCTGATTTTTCAGGATATGAGCTCAAAGAAGAACCCTTACGATCAAATTTCAGAAGTCGTGAAAATATAATTGCTTACAACAATGCTCTTTTTCTGAATGCTCCGGAAGTTCTTCAGGAGTATTTTAATGATGATCTTGATGAAAGTGTACTGGAAAGTGGTGAGTTTGCTGAGATGCAAAGGAAGATTCTGGGGATTTACCGGAAACCAACACAAAAACCATCCAGGGTAAAAGATTCCGATGGAGGGCTTGTACAATTGAAATTTTATAAGGAGAAGGACTGGAAGGTAAAGTCGGGTGAAGAGTTTCCTGAAGAAGTGGGAGAATTACTGAAAAGCGGAGTGGAACCAGGTAGTATTGCAGTATTGGTTCGTGATAAAAAGGACAGCAGGAGGGCAGTTGAAGCCCTGATGAGTTTCCAGGAGAAGAATATGGATTGCGGCTATGCAAACTTTTCAATAATTTCAAATGACACCCTTTTTCTGCAAAGTTCACCGGCAGTCAGGTTTTTACTAACTTTTTTAAAATACCTGGTTGATCCGGAGGACAAAATCAACCTGGCAGAATTGTATTTCGAGTTTCAAAGTTTGAATCGCAGGGAGGAAGACCAGTTCTCACTTACAAAAGATCTGGCAGAGGGTATTTCATGTTTACTTACAAACAGTGTAATTGGGGAAGAAGTAGAAAAGCTAAAAAAGCTTTCACTATCTGAGATGGCAGAGGGTATTGTGAGACTCTTTGGGATTGGGAGATCGGGAAGAGATTTGCCTTATATCCATGCTTTTATGGATATCATCCTGGATTATTCCAGGGAAACACCCGGAGATATTAGCTCATTTTTAAACTGGTGGACAGAGGAAGGGTATACTAAATCTTTGAAACTGGGAGATGATACAAATGCCCTTCGTGTACTGACAATACACAAATCAAAAGGACTACAATTTAGATATTTGTTTATTCCCTATGCCGGATGGTCAATTGATCATTCAAGAGTATATCCGGTTTTATGGTGCAAACCTACAATTGATCCTTTTCAAAAAATTCCGCTACTTCCCATAAAATATTCAACTTCCCTGAAGGAATCTGTTTTTGCAGCAGATTATTACCGTGAAAAACTGGATGCCTTTATTGATAATATTAATCTTCTATATGTTGCTCTCACCAGGGCTGAAGATGGCTTGTGGCTTTACGGACCTGAAGATAAAGACTCTGAAGTAAAAACGGTTGCCGGGTTGATAAAAAAAAGTATGCTTAAGGGTGTGAGTAAATCCTCAACGGAGGATGGGCCCCTGATTCAATATGAAAGCTATTGGAATGAAGAAATGACCCAATGGACCATTGGTACTATTGAAATGTTTGAAAAAACAGTCAGACAACCCGATAGTTATATCTCATTAAAGGCTTATAAGAGCTGGCCAGGTGTGCCAAGGTTGCGGTTAAAATACCAGGGAGAGGAGTTTTTCAGTGATGACCATCGTGAGAAGGTTAACCGTGGGAAAGTACTGCACCAGATATTTGAATATATAGAAACTGTCGAAGATATAAACTCGGCCCTTGAGGCAGTACGTAGAACGGGGAAGATTGAAGCTTCTGATATAGAAGAATATAGAGCTGAGATTGGAGAAATAATTGCTCATCCTGATGTTAGAGATTGGTTTGATGGCAGCAGGGAGGTAAAGGCTGAAGCTGAAATTCTTCTAAGTTCAGGAGAATTGCGCCGGCCTGACAGGGTGATGATAGAAGAGGGCAGGGCTGTAGTTGTGGACTATAAATTTGGAAAGATAAAGAAGGAAAGTTACAGGAAGCAGGTAATGTACTATAAGAAGTGCCTTATAGAAATGGGCTATAGGGAGGTTGAAGGATACTTGTGGTATGCCGGATTAGGAGAAGTTGAGAAGGTTTAATAAGTTGAGGGGTT
>JAYEGO010000018.1:0-6124 GCA_034659155.1 Bacteroidota bacterium
TATGATCAGCAATCTGAAGCATATTGACACCTATTACACCTTGAGAATTTATCATAAGTCCTACCGGGTGCAGGAATCCAAAGGCCATCATTAATTTCAGTTTTGATACAAGCCCTTTTTTTCTATTCAGTTGATCTGATGCGCCATAAGCTATAATCCTGCCACCGGCATTTAATAAGGAACGGTCTTTCTTAAAGAATTTTCCACCTACCGGGTCAAAAATCACATCTACCTTCCTGGTTCCAAGAATTTTTGGAATTTCCTCTGCAAAATCTTTTTCCAGGTAATTAACAGCAAACTCCACTCCCATGTCTTTTAAGAACTGTACTTTTTTTTCAGAACCGACAGTTCCGATTACTTTGCAGCCCCTGTTCAAGGCAAGTTGTACAAGAGCTATTCCCACACCTCCAGCTGCAACATGCACTAATACATACTCCCCTCTCTGAATATTTGCCATCTCGTAAGCAGCATATATTGCGGTGCTATACTGTGTAGAAAGAGCAGTAGCTGCTCCATTATCCATTGAATCTGAAATCGGACTAACTGCACTGGAATCGGTTTTTGCATATTCAGCATATGCTCCAAAACGGGTAAAGGCAACAACTTTTTGACCAGTATGTAATTTTTTTACATCCTCTCCAATGTCTGAGATGTATCCAACCACCTCGTATCCCAGCACTGCAGGAATTGGAGGAGCTGCTTTGTACAATCCTCTCCTTGCCATCACGTCTGCAAAGTTTAATCCAAAGCTCTCTACTTTGATCAATACTTCAGAGCCTGAAATTTCTGGCTTTTCTATTTCTGCTATCTGGAATGCCTCTTCCGACGATCCGTATTTAACTAGCTGTATTGCTTTCATTTTCTAAAATTAAGTATAATTTTCACTAGTGTCAGGAAAAAATTTGTTTATCCGCTACGCGGAATACATAAGCTCTCATAACTGCTTTTCCTACAATACTTAATCCGCTACGCGGAAATTCTCAGTAGTCCTTGCCAGCTCTACCTGCAGGCAAAGCGACAGGTAGGAGATTTATTATAATAGCCGGGCAGTGCTACGAAATTTTATTCGTTATCCCGCAGGTCCGGTTTGTTTGAAATGAATAAATGAGATAAAACTGCTTATCATTAACCAGGACGTTAATAAAAGAATGATGACTGAAAGTGTGGAAAGCACAAAGTCATGATCTTTGTAATAGAGGATTAAATTTTGGATCATCGCCCAGATTGTCATAACAAGAACAAAAACCATAGGGATAAAGGTAATAAGCACATTTTTTTGTTTTTGAACTAAATAGACCGAAACAATTGCCAGAGCCAGGGCTGCAAGTAACTGGTTTAAAGAACCAAATAATGGCCAAAGTACCAGGGCTCCTTCACCAGCCGGCCTGGAAAAAGCAAGCATTCCAGCAGCAGCCACAACCACCAGGGTGGCAAAGTAACGGTTATTAAACGGCTTGATAATCTTTCCACTCCTGTTTGTAAAAATTTCCTGAAGAGATAATCTCTGAATACGTGTTGCTGAATCAAGAGTAGTATTGGCAAAACTCACAATAAATACTGCGATGATGGATTTCCCCACCAGAGGAGGAATTCCCAAACTTTCTATCAGGTTGGCAGAACCTTCTACAAAGGCTCCCAGTTTGGCATTCAGACCTGAAGCAGATGTCCATGATCCATAATGCTGGTGAAAGGCATCAGGATTATCCATTCCAAGCCCTCCAGCTATAGCCAGCAACACCAAAACCGCCAAAAGGCTTTCCAATAACATGCCTCCGTAACCAATAAACAGAGTGTCTGTTTCTTTAGCCACCTGCTTAACAGTGGTTCCTGAACTGGCCAGGGAATGGAACCCGGAAATTGCTCCACATGCAATGGTAATGAATAGCAGGGGTGCAAGAGGAGGTATATCACTACCGGCTTGAGTAGCAGCAGGATTAATAGCCGGGGCTGTTATCTGTGGATGGGCAACTATCAATCCAAGAAATAAGAGAGTCATGGCTACAAGTAGCTGATGTGAATTAATATAATCGCGAGGCTGCAATAACTTTTGCACAGGAATAGTGGAAGCAATAAAGACGTATATCAGTAAAATCAGGACCCAGGCAGAGACAGACAGGTTTTTTGCCTGTAAAGGATCATGAACTATGGATTCAAACAATGGTGTCAGATTCAGAGGGAACCAGGCTCCAATTATTACTGTAATGTACATAAGCACAACTGCAACAATAGAATACACCAGGTCGTTTTTTCCTTTTTGAATCTGTCTCCCTAACCATAAGGCAATAGGAATTTGCATCCAGACAGGGAAAACTGCTTCGGGATACATTTCAAAAAGAAGTCCTACAATCATTGCGAATACAGAAATCACTATAAAAAGTAAAAACTGCATGATAAACTGGAAAGCATATCTGGCTCCGGGACTAATTATATCTCCTGTTAGCTGGCCAATAGTTTTACCTTTATTCCTGGCAGAAATTACAAGGGTGGTAAAATCGTGAACTGCTCCCATTAATATTGAACCGACTAAAACCCATATAAATGCAGGCAACCATCCCCAAATGATCCCAATTGCAGGGCCTACAATTGGACCAAGTCCGGCTATAGTGGTAAAATGATGACCAAATATTATATGCTTTTTAGTAGGTACATAATCCACGCCATCTCCCAGTTCGTGAGCCGGCATGAGATTTTCATTGCTTAATTTGAATATTTTTCTGGCTAAAAATTTACCATAAGTATGATAAGCAACTATATAACCTACGAGGGCAAGCAGAATAAGAATTAAGGAATTCATTTCAGTTTATTTAACAGCGATGGAAGATATTTCTATATCTGCATCCAGAGGTAACCGGGCAACCTCAACTGCAACCCTGGCAGGATAATGTCCATCGAAGAAACTTGCATACACCTTATTCACAGCATCATAATTACCAAGATCTTTAAGGTATATAGTACACTTAACAAGATTTGAATAATCCATTCCGTTCTTTTTTAAAATTACCCCTATATTCTGCATAACCACCCTTGTAGCTTCGGTAATATCACCCTTAATAAGTTTTCCCGTACCTGCTTCAATTGGAATTTGTCCGGCAAGATACAGAGTGTTCCCAGCTAAAATATAAGGACTATAAGGAGCAATAGCTTTGGGTATATTTGCAGTTTGGCCATGCGTAAGAGAAAAGACAAAGGTAAAAGCGAGGAAGAGAAATGTAGTTTTCATTTGTATAATTTTTGGATTGAATATCCAAAAATAATGAAAATCCTTAAAGGGGAAGAATTTCAGATATATTCATAGATATTATCATGGTAAGCGTATCGACATCAATATCATATGTTAATTTACCTTTCACAAGTGGCACAAGTGCAGTAAAATTTACAGATTCTGTGCTGTATTGTACTCCATCAATCATCAATGTAATATCTGCTTTGTTGAAGGACTGTTTAAACCTCATATATTCTGTGGTTTCGCCTGGATTAATTGTTCCATATTCATTTATTCCTTCGGAGGTATCTACATGTACATTTGTATAAGTAAATGAGCTAACATTATTAATACGAATATCATTGGGGCCATATTCCTCTTTGTTACACGACTGAAACAGGGATGAAACAAAAAAGACCAACATAAATACTGAAAAGATTTTTTTCATGTGCTTATAATTTATTTATTTCTTCCTGGTGTTACTTGGTGTCTCAGTGTCTTGGTGGCTACTCTTCATTTTTTTGTCACACCTAAAAAATAATGCTAAATCAAAATGATTGACTCTGTTGGAACCCATCCTTCCTTTCCATCACTCAATCGTATCTTTGTCCAGTCACCAACACTCTCTTTAACAGTCAGTTTTGTTCCCTCATGTATTAAGAACAAATCTGTACCACTTTGATCTGGTGAGCTTTCAACTGTAACAGAAGGACTCAAAACCAAGGCTGTGCCGGGATTCAGAAGGAGCCTTCGATGATGGTATGAAAACACAAAAGAAGAAATGGTAACATACAATAATAATACGCTGAACCAGAAAAAAAGTTTCTTTATGCCATAATTCCTTAAGTACAGATACATTGATAAGAATAGCAACAATAGAAAAAAAGTAGAAATGCTAATGATTGCCCAAACATCGCTTGAAAATAAATTCACGAAAGCATGATGCCATTCTGAAAGGACAAAACCCGGGACAAGTTCAATTTTATCTACAACAAAGCTCTTTGCCAGATTCAGGTTATATTCTATATCTTCATTTCGGGGATCCAGCAACACTGCCTTTTCATAATTTAATATAGAATAAGTGATCTTATGAGATTTAAAATAAGCGTTCCCGAGATTATAATATAATTCCGGTGCTTCATACCCCTGCTCTATCACATATTCATATGCCCTGATGGCATCTTCAAACTTTTCCTGCGAATAGAATGTATTTCCAGCCTGAAGACTGTCTTCAAAACTGCCTCCAAAGCCATTCAGGAAAATAAAAAAAAGAGTTGCAAAAAGCAATATCTTTTTTGTCATCTTATCTCAATTTTTGTTCAAGTTTCACAATTATTTGAATTGCCTTTTCATATGCATCCTTCATTTCTGAACCACTTCCCTGGGGAGCATATTGAGCATATTCGCATTCATTCAATAAATCTGAAAAAGCCCGGATAAGCTCTTTATCTATACCATATTTTTCAAGATTTACGGTTATATTTTCCCTGGAAAGGCTTGAAGCAGGAATGCTAAATTTATCACTTAAATAGCCCCATAATGCCTTAAGAATTGCCTCATATAAAGCAGTTTCATTAGACTCTTTCAGATAGTACGATGCGCTTTTCAACCTTTTCCTGGCCAGCTTACTTGCTTTTCTATTCCTGGCCAGCATAACATTTGCCTGCTCCATCCGCTTTCTTTTTCTAAAAAGATATATCAAACTAAAAACCAGAAAGAATACAATGTAAAGAAAGAAAAACCACAATTTTCCCCATAGAGTATTTCCAATCAAGTAAAGCTTAACAGGACCAGTTTGGATAAACCGGATATCTTTCCCAATGAATCTGATATCTTCTTTTGAGGGAGAACTGACCATAGTTAATCCCTCTTCATTTTCTCCTTTTTCTACAATAATTTGAAACTCTCCTGAGTTCAGGGTCTTATATCTGCCCTCTGCGGGATCAAAATAAGAAAGTTTTACAGGAGGAATTCTATACTTACCCGCAAATCTGGGGATCATAAGGTATTCAAAAGTTTTTGATCCGGAAGTCCCTGACATAGAAGATGTGATATTGGAAGTAACTTTTGGATCATAAGATTCAAAATCCAAAGGAAAATCAATACCAGGGGACTGAATCAACTTAAGATTTCCCTGACCTGACACTTTGATCCTGAGGGTCACTGCCTCATTTGTAAAAACTGTATTCTTATCCAGGCTTGCTGCCATCCTGAATGAACCTACAGCACCAGAAAAAGCCGGGGGTGAACCAGCAGGAAGTGGCTTTACCTTAATTTTAATAACCGGACTTGAAACATCTTTTCGGAGAGTTTTATAAGAATCAAAAAAATCATCGAAAAAACTCCTTGAACTTTGAGAAGAAACCCTTTGTTGCACAAGTGCTGTTATTTCAACCGGATCAATTACTAAATCACCACTTTTTTGAGGAAACAAAACAAATCTTGAAAGTACCCCTGTACCATAGATCTGGCCTTTTACACTTTCCCTTTCAAGGGATTGCAAAGGTGGAGTTTCAATATCCTGTCGCAAGAATCCGGCAAAATCAGGATATTTTACACCTTCAAAACCAGAAAGATTAACACGGGAATATATTTTAATAGTGGCAGTTATTCGATCTCCCTGGTATATTTCTCGCTTATCTACAATTAAGCGCACAAAAAGATCTTCACTGCCTATTCCCTGAGGAGATGATGTTGTTACTGCGGAGCCGGAAGATTCCCCCGAACTACCTGAAACTACTTCAATTTTCAATGGCTGCGATTCATAGCTTTTGCCATCTACATGAACCTGTGCTGGCGGAATGGTAAATTTTCCTTCAGAAACAGCCTGCAAAATATAAGTATAAGTATAAGAAATATTCTGGCTTAATTTTCCATTGATCACAGATGTGCTCTGGTTGTAAGAAGTACTTGGACCCATCA
>JAYEGO010000019.1:0-6095 GCA_034659155.1 Bacteroidota bacterium
CAAAAGATAGCAATTGTTGCCGGTGGAGATTCTTCAGAATATGAAATATCCATTCAAAGTGCAGATGAAATATTAAAGGTTTTAGATACTGGCAAGTATGAAGCTTTCATTGTTCAGATCAGGGGGAATAACTGGAAAGCTCAGGTAAATCAAGATAAAATAAACATAGATAAGAACGACTTCTCATTCATTCATAAGGGGCAACAAATTTATTTTGATTGTGTTTTGATAGCTATCCATGGGATACCCGGGGAAGATGGTAAGCTTCAATCATATTTTGATCTTATTGGAATTCCTTACACAAGTTGTGGAGTTTTCTGTTCAGCCTTAAGTTTTAGCAAATTTGCCTGTAAGGCCTTCTTGAAAGAGTTTGGAATCCCTGTTGCTAAGAGCATGATGGTTCGTAAAAATGAACAAATTGACCTGAAAAAAATAAAGAAAAAATTAAAACCCCCATATTTTGTTAAGCCAAATAATAGTGGATCTAGTTTTGGGATTTCTAAGGTGCCCCATGAAGACGGCCTGCAAGCTGCTATTCTTAGGGCTTTCGCTGAAGATGACGAGGTAATTATTGAAGAATTTGTAAATGGTACTGAGATTTCATGTGGCCTGATTAAAGCTTCCGGAGAAAGTCACATTTTCCCATTAACCGAGATTGTGAGTAAGAATGAATTTTTTGATTTTGAGGCAAAATATACCAATGGCCAGGCTGAGGAAATTACACCTGCCGGAATCTCAAATAACCTGGTACAGCAGAGCATGAAGCTTTCCTCAAAAATATATGATAAGCTAGGATGCCATGGTATTGTTCGCATTGATTATATCATCTCGCGAAACACACCCTATTTCCTGGAAATAAACACTGTTCCGGGCATGAGCCCAAACAGCATTCTTCCCAAACAGGTAAGGGAGTATGGACGTGATCTGCATGATATTCTGGATCTTAGTATACAGGACGCGCTGTTAAGATTTGCCAGAAAAGCTGAATAGTAGTGTATTATTTTTCTGCGTAAATCTGCGGCATCTGCGAGAGAGTATTTCACGCTGATTTCGCAGACAATCGCAGATTTTTTTTACTCTGCAAGAAATCTCTTACAAGCCATTAACTATCCGTTTAATAGAACTAGATATTTCATTAGTATTGAAATTAATCAATAACCCAAGCTTTTTATCTGTTACCTTTAAATAAGTTAGTAATTGTTTATAGTATACTGGGGCCAATTCTTCAACCGATTTTATTTCAATAATCACCAGGTCGTCGACAAGAATATCCAGTCTGAATCCAAGTTCAAGTTTAACATCTTTATATTTTACAGGCAGGGGAACTTGTATTTTAACTTTATACCCCATTGCAGATAATTCAAATGCTAATGCCGCTTCGTATACGGATTCCAACAAACCCGGACCAAGTTCATTATAAACCATAAAAGTAGCACCTCTTATATCATAAGATATTTTGTTCTCTAATTTTTCCAAAACTCAAAATTTTATCTGCCTATATGGATGATATCTTTACATAAATCTCTTTCTGCGTAAATCTGCGGCATCTGCGAGAGAGTATTTCACGCTAATTTCGCAGACAATCGCAGATTTTTTTTATTCTGCAAGAAATCTCTTTTTGCGTAAATCTGCGGCATCTGCGAGAGAGTATTTCACTCTTCCTTTCTGTATGATTCAACTGGTTCGCAAGTGCATACCAGGTTTCTATCACCATAGGCATCATCAACTCTTGCAACCGGGGGCCAGAATTTATTGTTTCGAACCCAATTTAATGGGAATGCTGCCATTTCTCTTGAATAGGCATGAGTCCAATCATCCGAAGCTATTACCTTATCTGTATGAGGAGCATTTTTAAGAGCATTGTCCTGGAGGTCGGCCCGTTTTTCAGAGATATCGAGAATCTCCCGGTAAATACTTTCCATGGCTTCCACAAACCTGTCAAGTTCCTGCAATGATTCACTTTCCGTAGGTTCCACCATCAATGTGCCATGAACCGGAAATGAAAGAGTTGGTGCGTGAAAGCCGTAATCCATAAGTCTTTTAGCAATATCCAATTCGGTAATTCCACTATCAGCTTTAAATTTTCTGCAATCCAAAATCATTTCGTGCCCAACAAAGCCCTTCTTCCCGGTATAGAGAATATCGAAATACTTATCCAAAGATCTGGAAAGGTAATTTGCATTTAATATTGCCATGGCTGTAGCTCTTGTAAGACCCTTCCCTCCCAGCATTTTAATATATGCATGGGAAATTGGGAGTATACTGGCACTCCCCCAGGGTGCTGCAGACAAGGCTTTTATACATTTTTCTCCACCTGTTTTAACTTGTGGATGGCCAGGTAGAAACTCAACAAGATGACCGGCCACTGCAATAGGGCCCATTCCAGGGCCACCTCCTCCATGAGGAATAGCAAAAGTTTTGTGCAGATTTAAATGACAAACATCTGCCCCAATATATGCTGGATTTGTAAATCCAATCTGAGCATTCATATTAGCACCATCCATATAAATTTGTCCGCCATTGCTGTGTATAATATCACCCATTTCCAGAATTTCCTCTTCAAAAACCCCATGTGTTGAAGGATAAGTGATCATAAAGGCAGCAAGATTATCTTTATGCTGCTCCGCGAGAGATCTGAGGTTTTCAACATCAGTGTTTCCATTCTCATCACAATTTACAACAACAACATCCATACCTGCCATAACAGCACTTGCAGGATTGGTTCCATGAGCAGATGCAGGAATCAAAACAATGTTCCTATGTGCCTGGCCCCTACTCTGGTGCCACGCGCTAATAACAGTAAGCCCGGCATATTCACCGGCAGCTCCTGAATTAGGCTGAAACGAAACCGCATCAAATCCAGTAATTACTTTCAGGTCCTCTTCCAGTTCTTCTAATAATTGATGGTATCCAGCTGCCTGATCTGTAGGAATAAATGGATGAAGATTACCAAACTCCGGCCAACTAAGAGGGAGCATTTCAACTGCTGCATTAAGTTTCATGGTACAAGAACCCAGCGATATCATTGAATCGGTAAGCGAAATATCTTTTCTCTCAAGCATTTTTATATACCTCATCAGCTCAGTCTCAGACCTGTATGCATGAAATACATCTCCAGTCATAAAATTTGTGTCTCTCAGGAATTTACTTTCAAAACGATATTTGGCTGAAGGAGCATCAAGTTTAAAATTATCCTTTGCTACTAATGTGGCAAAAATCCTGGTAAGTAAATCCACATCAGCTTTTGAACAGGTTTCATCCAGGCTAAGTCCCACTGTTTTCTCGTCAATGTAATTCAGATTCACCTTATTCTCAAGGGCAATATTCTGCAACTCTTTGGTTGAAAGTTCTCCCGGCAAAACAATTTTCAATGTATCAAACAGGTTAGCATTCATTTGTTGATAACCCAATTTTAACAGTTTCTCTTCCAGTTCCACAGTCTTCTCATGAATATGCATGGCAATTCTTTTTAGTCCTTCAGGGCCATGATACGCAGCATACATTCCTGCCATAGTAGCCAGTAAGGCCTGTGCAGTACAAATGTTAGAAGATGCCCGCTCTCTTTTAATATGTTGCTCTCTGGTTTGCAGCGCCATCCTTAAAGCGCGATTCCCCTGAGCATCCACAGATACCCCTATAATCCTTCCCGGAATATTCCTCTTATATTTCTCATATGTTGCAAAATATGCTGCATGAGGCCCTCCAAATCCCATGGGAATTCCAAACCTTTGAGTAGATCCCACAACTACATCTGCACCCCATTCTCCCGGAGGCACTAGAATAGCAAGGCTAAGCAGATCAGCTGCTACCACCATTATGGAACCATTCTCCCGGGCACTATCCGCAAATTCCTTGTAGTCCTCCACATTTCCATCAGAATTTGGAAACTGGACTAAAGCCCCAAATATTCTTTCATCAAAAGTAAATTCTTTATAGGAGGAAATCACCAGCTCAACGCCCAGTGGCTCTGCCCTTGACTGTATTACTTCAATGGTTTGGGAAAAAACATTTTTGTCAATAAAAAACTTCTTAGCTTCTGCCTTTACTGCATCTCGTGATCTTGACCGGTATGCCATAAGCATAGCTTCAGCAGCAGCCGTTGCTTCATCAAGGAGAGAGGCATTCGTTACTTCCATCCCTGTAAGGTCAACTACCATGGTCTGAAAATTCAGTAGTGCTTCCAGGCGACCCTGTGAAACTTCAGCCTGGTAAGGAGTGTAGGAAGTGTACCAGGATGGGTTTTCCAGGATATTTCTTAAAATAACAGAAGGCAATATAGTATTGTAATAGCCCTGTCCGATATAAGTTTTATAAAGCTTATTTCTGGAAGCAAGTTCCCTGATCTTCCCAAGATATTCATACTCACTAATTCCATCATTCAGTGAAAGAGGTTCAGGCAACCTTATGGTTTCCGGAATGGTTTTATCAATCAGATCCTCCATTGAGGACACCCCACATTTTTCTAACATTTTCTGAACTTCCTCTTCCCTTGGACCAATATGCCTGTCAACAAATAAATCAAAAGCCATAGTTATATTCTTTATTATTAATTATCGGATACATCACATAATTGACCAAAATTAAGCAAGCAAAACTTGTATAAATATGATTTTTCACATACTAAAAATGATTGTAATCAGGAATCAGAAACCAGCCTTATCAACTTAAATATGGATTGGATAGCTTTTCAATTCCAACAGTGGTAGAGGGGCCGTGACCCGAATAAACCTTTGTTTCATCGGGAAAAGGCAGGATTTTATTTTGTATGCTGTGGATAAGAGTATCATAGTCTCCACCATGAAGGTCGGTACGTCCAATACTCCCCTGGAAAAGGACATCCCCGGTAATTAAGAATTTCTGAGCTTCATTGTGCAAAACAATATGGCCGCGTGAATGTCCGGGTGTATGAAGAACCTTCAAGGCTGAGCTCCCGAAACTTATATTATCTCCCTCATCAAGAAACTTGCCGGGAGTTGGAGGTGCCTGAAGTTCAAAACCATAACTCCTTCCCTGTGCTACCACTTGTTCAAGTAAATCCTGGTCCAGGGAATGGCACTGGGGAAAAAGGCCAAATTCATCGTGAATAAAAGCGGCACCACATACATGATCTAAATGTCCATGTGTGAACACCATATTAACTAAATTCAATTCCCTGTCTTTCAGAAAAGATTTAATAGTTTCCCCTTCCTGATTTGTGGAGCATCCGGGATCAATTATTATACACTCTTTAGTTTCATCAAACAGAATTATTGTATTTTCCTGGAAAGGATTAAAAACAAATTCCTGGATTTCAATCATGTTATTATTTTTATCAGTAGTATCCGGCTAAAATTAAGTAAGAGGAAAATCAAAGTAAAACAAGCTTTAAGACATATCAAAGCCAAAACGGGTCATTAGTTCGTCCCATTACTTGTACCATTCAACATTGGCACAAAAACAAAAAGGCCATGTTTACTCTCCTTATATTCATCTTTCCCGGTTTTTTCAATCAGCAACATATCCTGATTCATAGACCCCCCTTTGGGGACTACCATTTTTCCACCAACTTTCAGCTGATGAAGCAATTCCCCTGGAATTTCAGAAGCTGCTGCAGTAATTAATATTCTGTCAAAGGGAGCAAAGGCCGGCAGGCCCATATATCCATCCCCATAGAAAAACCTGGGTTTATAATGAATCAAGGGTAAAAGTGTTTGGGTTTTCAGAAATAGTTTTCGCTGCCTTTCTATAGTAAATACCCGAACACCCAATTCAAGCAAGACTGCCGCCTGGTAACCCGATCCGGTACCAATTTCCAATACTTTATCATGCATTTTCACATCCAGCAACTCGGTTTGGAAGGCTACTGTGTAAGGTTGAGAAATGGTTTGATCCTCCCCTATTGGAAATGCCTGGTCTCTATAAGCAAAATTCGCAAAATCTGAATCCATAAAATAATGCCTTGGAACTTTTAATATTGCCTTTAATACCTTCTCGTTCCTAATTCCTTTTTGCCTGATTCCATCAACCAGTTTCTGCCTTAAGCCCTTGTGTTTAAATGTATCTTCCAACTTCATTTTTTAAAAAACTCAGGTTATCAACAATTTAAGGTTAATAAA
>JAYEGO010000020.1:0-6080 GCA_034659155.1 Bacteroidota bacterium
ACCATTCCAAAAATCTTAAGACGTGACATTCCTATTGCCAGCAGCATGCCAATTTCCTTTCGCCTTTCCAGTACAACCATAAGCATGGTGTTTATTATTCCGAACAATAATGCGAATAGAATAATAATTATAAAAATATAATTATACAGGCCCATTGCTTCGGTCATATAACTCATTTCCGGACTTATTTCTTTCCAGTTAAGGACTTCCATATCAGGAAACATTTTCTTAATTTCCCGGTCTATGGAAAAAGCTAATTCATTGTCATTTATCAGTATGGCAATTTCATGTGCGGCCCCTGGTGGCAGTCCGGTAAGAGACAAAAGATCAGAACTTCTTACAAAAACATTAGATTCATCAAATCCGGTATTTGGAGTTTCATAAATTCCTGCTACCCGAAATGCTCCCCCGATAATGTTTTTATCTAAATCCTGAAGGGTGATTACAATTTTTGAACGAACTTTTATTTTTAACTTTTCGGCCAATTTTTTACCAATTACGACCGGATTTCGACTAACCCCTTCAAAATATTTACCGTCCACTATTTTTAAACTAACTCCGGTTACCTGGCTTTCCTGGTTCGGATCAATGCCTGTTATTTTAACGCCGGTAGCTGTTTCTGCAGAAGAAACCATGGAGTAAATAACAATTCTGTTGCTTACTCCAGCTATATTATCCATTTTTTGGATTCTGTCAGAAATTTCAGGTGCATCAGGCATGAAATTTGCCAATTCGGCAGATTCCCTGAATTTAGGATCATGAATTTGAATGCTTGAAATTTCGTTGGAAATAGCCTGTTTTATTCTTTGATTTACCATTCCGGTAAAAAAAGCAGACGAAAAAATTCCCGCGGTAAGACCCAGGGCTATAGCAGTAATTACTACGGAGCTTCTTACCTTGTTCCTCCAGATATTTTTCCATGAAATAGACCAGATCATTTTATTAAATTTTAAGTTATTATTTCAAATATTGTATTAGGATATTCATTCCATTATTCCACCATTCCAATCTACCTTCTATCCTTTTAAGGCCTTTGATAACTCCAACCGGAATGATGTAACTACAGGTATTATTCCGATTAAGAAAGTAATGACAAAAACAGTTATCATCTGGTTATAAAACACAGAAGGATGCCATGTAAAATACATATAGGGCTCTATTCCCATATCAATCATGGCTCCGGCAGCATCTCCAGTTAATGCAACAGGGTTATTAATAAAATATGAAATAACAGGAATGCTTCCCAGGAATCCAGAAATCACTCCTACTATACCGATAAATATAGTTTCATAAAAAAGAATAATTCCCAGCCTTGCCTTTTGTAATCCAATTGCAACCATAACGCCCATTTCTCTCCGTCGTTCAGCAAGCATCATAGTTATGGTGCCCAGAATACCAAACCCAATTATCATATATAAAATCCCTTTCATAATAGTTCCACCGGCCCGGTCGGCCTCAATCATTTGTTTTAGTTCGGGTTGCATTTCATCCCACGACATCAGGCGATAAGGTTTACGAACTATTTTTTTTAAAGAACGCCTGGCATGAGGTAGGTCATAAGGATCTTTAACCATAACAATCAACGAAGTAAGCAGGTTATCAGCCGAATAAAACTCCTGGCAGGCTCCCAGCTCCATATATACCATTTGCCGGTTTAAATCCGGGGCAGGTAAATCAACGATTCCTCTGATTGGATATTTCCCGGCAGCACTGACCCCATGGTACCCCTGTCCCAGCAGAACCAGGGTGTCATGCAACTCTAATTGCAAGTATGTTGCAAGACCAGAAGCAACAAGCAACCCCCCATCTCCGGACTTTAACATTTCTCCGGATGAAATCCATTTGCTAATTCCTGTTATTTCCTCCTCTTTTTCGGGATTAATCCCAAACAAAATTGTTCCCCGACTCTCGTTTTCTGTTGAGGCAAGAGCAAAGGATTCTAACCTTGGAGCAACATGAGTAATTTTCTCGGTGCCGGAGATTTTTTGCAATAGCTCCTCTGTGAGTTCAAATGTGTTGTTAATGGTTTTGTTTTCCCAGTATTCATCAGACTGGACCTGTAGATAACCCGAGTAAAATTTTACCACATTGTCCACCATTGAACTGTATGAACCTTCCTGCATTGAAGTCATTAATGTTGCTATAATTACTCCAAAAAACAAAGAAGCTACAGTGATAAGGGTTCTTTTTTTATTTCTCCACAAATTTCTCCAGGCTATTTTTAAGTTTTCCATTTATTTTTATTAATTCATTTTATTTACTCCATTTAGCCTAATCATTGAATTTTCAAAATTCATGCCCGCAAAGCATCTACGGCTTTCATTCCGATAACAGATGTAATGGGATAAACAGATATTATAATTGAGATGATGAAAACAGTTATTGCAGGTCCGGAAAAGACCTCCATTGCCCCACTGAACATAATCACTGGTTCAAACCCCATGTCGCCCCATACCTTTGCCATTTCTCCTCCAACACGAATTGGGTTTTTAACAAAGTAGCCAATAAGGGGAAGGCAAAACACATAACTACAAAATACTCCCAGGGCTCCGATAAGCAATGATTCTAAAAATAATATTGCAGAAAGCCGCACTCGTTGCATTCCAATGGCAATCATTATTCCAAGCTCTCTTTTTCGCTCGGCGACCATCATGATAAATGTTCCAAGAATTCCAAACCCAACCAGAATAAACAATATCCCAATAAAAATTTTCCCGCTGGAAGTCTTACCTGCAATTAATTGTACTAATTGTGGTTGTAATTCTTCCCAGGAATAAGTGATAATTTCAGGATTATTGTAATTTTTTAGTTGATCAACAACAGGCTCAACCATTGAGGGGCCATCAACCATTAGAACAAGCGAAGTTACAAGACCAGGTGCCTGAAAAAAATCCTGTGCTGTTTCAATACCCATATACAGGATTTGTTTATTAAGATCCGGTATCGGAAAACGCAACAATCCCCGTATGGGGAATAAACCTGCAGCCTGTACACCATGGTATCCCTGGCCAATTAAAGCAAGAGTATCTCCCGGAACTACGTCAAGATTTTTTGCAAGTATGTCTCCGATAATGATTCCATTATCAGAGGCAGCTAAATATGCTCCTTCAACAATCCATTGTGAAAAGTTTGATATTTGTTCTTCAATTTCAGGACGAACACCAAACACCGCTGTACCAAAACTTTGTTCTTCAGATGCTGCCAGGGCAAATGATTTCAGCCTTGGGGTATAGATATGTATATCCTCGTTTTGCTCTAGCAAAGACAATAAACTTGTGTCAGGAACAAAACTGTTGTTTAGGCTTTTAGTTTGTTTATAATCTGTATTCTGAATTTGAATATAACCGGATGTAAATTTTACCATGTTATCTACCATATTATCGAAAGATCCGGTTTGTAAGGATTTTAACAGAACAGCCCACAATACTCCAAAAAACACCGAAGCAATAGTGATCAGGGTTCTTTTCCTATTTCGCCATAAATTTCGCCATGCTATTTTATAAAGATTCATGACTGTACCTGTTATTGTTTTTGTAAACTATGATGATGAGTTTTTACTATCCTCTATTTTTTTGTTCCCTGGGTTAACGAATCCGTTTCATGTTTTGAATTGAAAAGAAATCATCTTTTATGTTGACATCGAATTCCATAGTGGTAAATTCCATAGTGGTTTTGTGTCCTTCTTTGTCGACGGGAATAATTTCAAAATAAGTTGGCATTACCCTGTTTCCAACATTTTTAATTTTTGATAACATTTCCAAATTTACCAGGAAACCATCTTCATCGTAATATTTATTTTGCAGGGTAAAATATTCCTTTACAGAGATCCAGGAAATAATTTTCCCCCAAACAACCGGTGCGTCTTCTCTGGGTATCAACTCAATCATATAGCATTCATAGCCTTCCAGTGTTTCCTTTCCCAGAATTTTGTGCTCATAATCATTCACAATAGAAGATTCTTTAACAAGGTCATCATTAGTCATGTCTGATCCCATCCACGATTGCATCATCATGGATGGTGGAATCTTGATCATTCTTTCTATGGATGGTACCCAGTTCCACATTTCTTTTTCTCTTTTCAAAAAAACCTGTCCTTTTTCTTTGGCTGGCGCCGTGACATAAATAATTGAATATTCACTTCCTTTTGACCAGGTTTTAAAGGAAAGTGACCGCTCCCATTTGGGTCGAATGATTGTCATGGTCATTTCCCCCCTGCTTGACTTTCCTCGCATAAGATCATTTGCTTTATCAATTACCTCTGTGGCTGTTAATTCCTGGGCTTTAATGTTTCCGAAGGAAGCCAAAATCAATATCCCTGTTATAGATATAGACAGGACTGTTAAGATGCTTTTCTTTTTTTTCATATTTATATTTTATATATGCTTTTCAATGATAATTTGTTTGACAATTTCAATAGGAAAGTTTTCGGGATCAAGTATATAATGCATGCCTACACCATCAAGTATGGCTCCAAGTAATCTTGCTTCTGCATTTGGGTTTTTTGACCCTTTAGCGGAATAATAATTCTCAAGTGTTTGAAACAAAGGAGCAACCAATTCCATAAATCGCTTTTCATAAATTTTGAAAACAGATGGCTTCATAATAAGTATGAAATATAGTTTCCAAAAGTCCTTATTCTCATTTAGCTTCTGAAAAGTTTTGTCTATAAAGAATATTAATTCCTCTTCAGTTAAAACTCCATCATGATTTGGATCAAAATCTTTAAATAGTTCATCCATTCCAAGATGAAAAATTTCGGAAAGCAAATCTTCTTTGCTTTTAAAATAATTGTAGAGAAGGCCTTTGGAAATATTTGCTGCACTGGCTATTTTACTGATCGAGGTGACATAATAACCTTCTACAGCAAAGAGTTTCAGTGCGGTGTTCATAATGAGGGTCCTTTTTGATGCCCTTATTTCTTCAAGTTGCTTTATGGTTCGCGGAGACATATAGCGCTTATGACTGAACGTTCAGTCAATATTACAACATTAAAAAGTTAAAACCAAACAATTTTAAGTATTTTTTGAATATTGGGTTTGGAAATAAATGAAGTTTGAGAAAAGATTGTGAATTTACACTCTTATAATAGCCTGGGTTATTAACAATCAACCACCTCCCCCCATTCTGAAGCCTGCCCGGTGAAATACTCAAAGCCAGCACTATCAGAATGGGGTACTCCTCCTTCGAAAGGAGGAGAATTTATTGATGTACTAAACGTTTATAAAAAAATCAAAATTCCCCTCCTTTTTTCATTCGTCTTTAGACTCCAGCCTGACAATTTTGAAAGCCTGCTGAACAAAGCTATGAATTTGTTGATTAAGGTAATTTCTACAATCTTCAGGATCTTTTTGAAACAAATATGCAGCTTCTTTCACCACTTTTTTGTGTTTTACAATCAAATGTTTTTCAAAATTATTTCTAATTATTATCCATTCTGATGCATCCCGGGGATAATTACTTCTAAAACTATCTCCGAGAATTTTAAATGTCCAAAATGCAGAATTAATATCGGCTTTCTCTGGAGCATATTTATATTCGAAGGGAAGTGTACTAATCCCAAAATATGCCGGGATATAAACAGCAGAGTAGGGAGTACTCAAACCTGTCCAGATAACAGAACCGTAATCTGCTTCCTGTCCCGGATTTAAACTTATAACACTGGAATGAACACAATTCCAGTCAGCAATTGACCGGTCGGGTTTATTTAGGTTTTCCTCTGCCCAGATATCATAAGGAGTATTGTTATAATAATCCCGTAAAATTGAGAAAAGAATTTCCAGGCTTATTCTTTGATCGGGTTTTATAAACATTGGAAAATATTCTAATTCTGAAGAAATATTCTGACCAGGACTTAATAAATTCATTGCTCTCCACATCCGCAGAGTGTTGTATCTGTTAGAGCCGGATTTTTCTATCCTGCCGCCTCCAAATATCAGGGAAAAGTTAAATGTTTTTCTTCCATTCCAAAGTCCTTTGGTTTTACAATAATTCTGCAAGCCAGGAGAGCTAATAAAATTAAGAGAATCATTAAAATTTATATTTCCAATACGATAACTATTTGCAGTTACAAAAAAGTGATC